>CAMLJR010000054.1 GCA_946480345.1 uncultured Spongiibacteraceae bacterium | reverse complement strand
CCTGCCACAGACTATCCGGCAGCGTTTCCTCGCGCCATGCATTACGGGAACGAGCGTCAAGGAACATTCGTGAAAGAGCAGCGTTGTCGATACGATCAGTCATAGCTAAAAAACTCCTGCAACAATGTAAACGGCTCCGGCCTTCCCCACCGCGAGGGCGAGGCGAGCCGGATAAGTTCGGAAAATGATAATTGTAGCCTGAGTTATAACCGAAAATCAGAAAGGCATTGTTTGTAATCGATGACATTATCGAAAAATAGAGCGAGGGATTGCGGTTTTGCATGAGCAACAAACACATGCGAAACCGCTTCGCTTAGGGTTTCAACACCACCTTGATGCAACCATCTTCTTTATCACGGAACTTGCGATACATCTCGGGCCCCTCTTCCAGCCCTACGGTATGTGTAATCACAAACGAAGGATCGATTTCATTGCGCTGAATACGTTCGAGCAGATCATCGGTCCAGCGATTCACGTGCGTCTGGCCAGTACGTATCGTCAATCCTTTATTCATCATCGCGCCAACCGGAATTTTATCGTCGAGTCCGCCGTAAACACCGGGAATCGAAAGAATGCCTGCCGGCCGACACACGTACATCATTTCTCGCAATACATGTGGCCGGTCGGATTCGAGCATGACCGCCTGCTTGACGCGATCGTAAAACGAATCGAATGAATGCGCGACGTGCGCTTCCATCCCGACCGCATCGATGCATTTATCCGGGCCCTTGCCGCGCGTTAACTCGTTTAATCGTTCGACCACACTTTCTTCTTCAAAATTAATCGTCGTTGCGCCGCCGAGACGCGCCAAATCCAAACGCTCCAGCACACAATCGATAGCAATAACTTGTGCAGCACCAAGCATCAAGGCGCTGCGAATCGCAAATTGTCCGACCGGGCCTGCTCCCCATACCGCGACAATATCGGTGGGCTGAATATCGCACTGCACCGCCGCTTGCCATCCGGTCGGAAAAATATCGCCGAGAAAAAGTACCTGCTCATCGGTCAGACCATCAGGAATTTTTACAGGCGCAATATCCGCAAACGGCACCCGCACGTATTCGGCCTGGCCACCGGCATAACCGCCGGTCAAATGGGTATAACCAAACAAACCGGCGGTACTGTGGCCGAACACTTTGCTCGCTGCGTCTGCATTGCGATTACTCCGCTCGCACACTGAAAAATTACCGCGCCGACATTGCTCGCATTCACCACAGCAAATCGTGAATGGCACAACGACTCGATCGCCAATTTTTAATTTTTTATTGTCGGGGCCGACTTCAACCACTTCACCCATGAATTCATGGCCCATGATGTCGCCATGTTCCATTCCCGGCATAAAGCCATCATATAAGTGCAAATCCGAACCGCAAATTGCACAGCTCGTAACGCGGATAATGGCATCGCGCCCCTGCTCGATGACAGGATCTGGAACCGTATCGCAACGAATATCTTTTTTACCGTGCCAACATAAAGCGCGCATATTGCCTCCCCTATCCTTCTACCGTCCGGCTTTTTATGACTGACTTTTAACCGCGCCCTCCAGCGAGAAATCGCGATCGAATGGTTAAACACCCGAATAGCCGCCGCCGTTAACGTGAATAATCTGACCGGTGATGTAAGAGCTGTCCTCCGATGCCAGCATCACATAAACCGGCCCTAACTCTGCGGGCTGCCCGGCGCGCTTCATCAGTGTGTCGGAACCGAATTTCGCCACCTTGTCATCGGGAAAACTCGCCGGAATCAAGGGTGTCCAGATCGGTCCCGGCGCCACCTCGTTAACGCGAATACCGCGTTCGCCGAGCGCCTTCGCCAGGGATACGGTAAATGCCTGAATGGCGCCCTTTGTCGCGGAATAATCGATAAGCGCGGGGTTGCCTTTAAAACTGGTCACCGAACCGGTATTGATGATGGCACTGCCGGTTTTCAGATGCGGCAACGCCGCTTGCGTCATGAAAAAGAAGCCGAAGATATTGGTATTGAACGTATCGCGTAATTGCTGCTCGGAGATATCTTCGAGCTGGGTTTGCATATGCTGTTCGCCCGCGTTATTGACGAGAATATGCAGCGAACCGAATTGCTTTATTGTTTCTTCGACGGCGTTCTGACAAAACACCTTCACACCGCAGTCGCCCCGCAGCAGCAGCGCTTTTTGACCTTCTTTTTCGATCAATCGCTGCGTTTCGAATGCGTCCTCGTCTTCATCGAGATAAACAATCGCCACATTCGCGCCTTCGCGTGCGAAATGCAGCGCGACGGCCCGGCCGATGCCACTGTCGCCGCCGGTAATCAATGCGGTCTTTCCCTTCAGCTTTTCGGAGCCGAGATAATTTTCGCGAATCGATACCGGTTGGGGATCCATCGGACGCTGTTCGCCAGGCTGTTTCGATTGATGCTGCGGCGGTTGCTGTTGAGTAAAAGTCATCGCGATTTCCCTCCAAATCGAATTACGTCAAACGTGGTTCAGGAAGTAAATGGCAAAACCGCACCGCGCGTTTCTTCGCGCGGCGATTGATGAAATTGGGCGCGTATCACTTCGGTAATTTCCTGCACACGCGACCGTGGTAAATCGATCATGACAAGGTGACGACCTTCGTTAATGGCGGGCAGGAACTTTTTCAAGCGTCGATTCGTCGTCGCCAATCCAACCATGCCACCTATCCACGCACCGTGTGCAGCAATGATCAATGTCACCACAGCGAATGCAATGGCGGGCATTTGCCGTAAAAAATCCAACGAATAAACCAATGCCAGTCCAACCACGGCGCCAACTACGAGCCCGATGACGCCGCCCTCCTCGCCGAAACGAACCATTTCTCGCGTTTGCAAAGGCGATGCGGAATGCAGGCGATATTTATAAAGACCGGCTTCATCGCCGCTTAAAACGTGAATACGACTATCGGGAACGCGATGCCTATGCAGATAATCCGTTATATGCTGCACCGCAGAAATATCGTCGAACAGGTAATAAAGACGCATGGTATTTACCTCCTCAATCAACGATTAGTAACGGTATTTCTCACAGCGTTTCGGCACCGAATTACGGCGCTTCAAAGGTCTGCATATATCGCCGGTTATCGGTATCAATGTTGTATCGCTAAATGCTGACCTTCAGCGGATGCTTTCGGTGGCGGCTTTCACACCTCATGCATCAAAAAAATCAATTGGAAAATAAAAAGCAAATCCAGGGCCAAACAACACTGACCTGAAGTTCTGATAATTACTTAAGAATTTTTATCGGAAGAATCGATGTATTTCCGAAGCGAGATGGCATCGAATGGCGCATGAACTTTTATATCGTTGTCGAAATAACAAAATATTTTGCGCGATTTTCCGCTGCGCTCGAGCTTACTCGTTTCGATAAGGCGCGCATCGTCGACCTGCTCTCCGCGATGCCAGGTGACGATGCGCCTCGCCCAAAACCGCAGCGCATCTTCTGTGTATCCGCTCGCGTACAGTTCTTCTTCGCCGTGCAATCGCAGATACATGAAGTCGGCTGTCACGTTTTCGTACAGCGGCCATTTTCCGGCTGTATCCGCGACAACGAGCGCCACATTGTAAGCACGCAGCAAATCGACAAATTCAGCGCACACAAAACTATTATTCCGAATTTCCACGGCATGTCTGAGGCGGCGATTTTTGTCGATGTCGAGTTGCGAGCGCCCCTCGACGTGCGCGTCGTGACGCCGTGCCAATTCACGCGCGGCCGATGTATCGGGCGGCAGCAATTTCAGAAAATTTTCGAAAGAATCGGGATCGAATTTAAAGCTGGGTGGAAATTGCCAGAGAATGGGACCAAGTTTTTCGCGAAGATTGAAAATTCCGGATGCGAAAAAATTCGCTATTGCTGTTTCCGCATTGCGCAGCCGCAGAATATGCGTCACGTAACGCGGCGCCTTAACGCTGAAAATAAAACCACGCGGTGTCGTTTCGTACCATTTCTGATAGCTCGACGGCCGTTGCAGATTGTAAAACGAGCCATTTATTTCTATCGTTTGCATCGCCCGCGATGCAAATTCGAGTTCCCGATCCTGCTTCAAGCCTTCCGGATAAAACACACCGCGCCACGGTGCATAGCGCCAACCGGAAATACCGATCTTAACCCCGCGCATGATTATTCCGGTTCAAAGTCCAGCGCTTGCATTGCCTCATGCAAATGCTGATGCGATTTTTCGTAGTCGGACCATACGTTTTTATAGGACTTCGCCATTCGTTCAGCGGCGTTGGAGATATTCCAATGGTTCGGGCCGCTCAGATCCGGCAGCTCATCCCAGGCAATAGGCACCGACACGCCCAGGCCAGCGCGTGCACGCACGCTGAATGCACTCACCGTGGTGGCGCCTAGTCCGTTACGCAGATAATCGATAAATATGCGATTGATCCGATTGCGCGGTCCGCTCTTCGCAACAAATAACGTCGGCAACGTTTTCGCCATGTGCCGCACTATCGCGCCCGCAAAATCTTTCACCGTGTCCCAGTCGAGCTCCGGAATCAAAGGCACGATCACATGCAGACCTTTTCCGCCGCTGGTTTTCAGAAAAGCCTTCAGTCGCAATTGATCGAGCATCGCCTTCATCAATTGCGCGGCTTCACGCACCTGCTTCCATTGGATGCCCTCGCCGGGATCGAGATCGAAAACCACGCGATTGGGATGTTCGCCATCGTCCAGCGTTGAATTCCAAGTGTGAAATTCGATCACATTCATCTGTGTACATGCGAGTAACGCCGCGGCGCTATCGATATTGATCAGCGGCGGATGATTTGGAAAATAAGCGACGGGAATTTCCTTCACATTGGAAATCTTCATATTTTGCAGATGCTTCTGAAAGAACAGCTGACCATCGATACCCGCCGGCGCTCGAACCAGCGATACCGGACGATTGCGTAAATGCGGTAGTAATGCCGGCGCGATCTGTTGATAGAAATCGACGAGCTGTTGCTTTGTAGTACCCGATTTTGGATCGACGACACGATCGCCATGCGTAATTTCAATAGCGTCCGAACTCGCGGGCGTGCGCTTTCTTGCGCAGGATTTATCCAAGGTTTTTGACGAAACTTTCGCTTCGGCGGTAATTGCGGCAGCGGGCTTATCTTCCCGCAACCCCTGGAAGCTCGGATGACGTGCGTGCCCACCGCTAGTCCACTCGGTAAATGCAACTTCGCATACGAGTTTAGGTTTTAACCAATGCAATTTACGCGTGGGCTGCTCGCCATTATAAATATCGAACGGCATTTTATCGGTTACCAGATTACGCATTTTTGCAGCGAGCTGTTGCAAACTCGCTTGTGTAAATCCAGTGCCGACGCGCCCCGTATATCGCAGGCGGCCATCCGGCTCATGAAGCCCCAGCAATAATGAACCGAATGTTTCAGGGCCTGGCCGACTCGATTCAGTGAAACCGCCGATAACAAATTCCTGACGTTGCAAACATTTTAATTTTATCCAGTCGTTTGATCGCGACGAGCGATAGGTTGAGCTTTTTCGTTTGCCGATCAAACCTTCGAGCTGGAGATCGCAGGCGTGCTTGTACAATTGCGAAACAGGCATATCGAGCGCGGCGCTGAAAATGATCGGTGGCTTGGCCGAAGCCGTCGCCTTTTCAAGGAGAGCACGCCGTTCGTCGAGCCGGGCGCCCCGTAAATCAAAGCCGTTTAAATACGGAGCGTCGAATAGATAATATTGGATTTTCTCGGTGTGCGATTTTTCGAATGCATTCTGCAATAGCTGAAAACTGGGGCGGTTGTCGCTATCAAACATAATGATTTCGCCATCTAGCCAGCCATTTTCCAAATTAAGCTTGGCCACGGCTGCGGCGATATGTTTCAGCTTCGACGTCCAATCATTGCCGTTGCGCGTGAATAAATGCACATCGCCATTATCGATACGCGCGAGTATGCGATAGCCATCGAGCTTCAGTTCATAAATCCAATCGCTCCCTCGCGGGGGTTTATCCGCCAGCATCGCTAATTGCGGCGCCATCATTAGCGGTAGCGCAGCTGCCTTAGCGGATTTCGGCATCGATAGCGCGGCAGACTTTGTCGAACGCAGCTTTTTAGCCGGCGCGTTATTTTTTGGTTTGCGATTGGATGTCCATACAAGTCCGACATCTCCGCCGAGAACGCTATCCGGCATTTCGTCGACCACGCTGAATTCTGCGGCTGGCCGAGCAGCATCGTCGCTCTCCTTGATGAGCAGCCAGCCATTATCTTTTCCATAGTGGCCGCGTGATTTAACGAGCGTCCAACCGCCCTGCAATTTTTTGCCGCGCAGTTCGAATTTCAATTTACCGTTTTCGTAATCGGCACGGGGATCGCCACGGGGAACCCATTCACCATTATCCCAAACGATGACCGTTCCCGCGCCGTAGTTGCCGGCGGGAATGGTGCCCTCGAAATTCGCATAATCAAGTGGATGATCTTCGACATGCATGGCCAGACGCTTGTCTTTAGGATCGAGGCTGGGACCTTTCGGAATAGCCCAGCTTTTCAGCGTGCCATCGAGTTCGAGTCGAAAATCGTAATGAAGATGAGAAGCCGCATGCTTCTGAATGACGAAGCTGAGATTTTCGGATTTTTTTTGCGATGCGCCTTTCGGTTCAGGTGTATCGGAAAAATTGCGCATTTTCCGATATTTTTGCAATGCCTGATCAGCGTTTATTTTTCTCGATATCGTCTTTTTTTGCGCGATACCTTTTTTCTTCTGACTGGCCTTTTTTTCGGCTTTGTTTCGCGAAGATTTTTTCGCTGTTGTGCCTTCGCTCGCTGATCGAGATTTCAGGGCCATCTTCGATAACCTCAATCCTTCCTAATCGCTATGTCTTAACTTGCACCAAAGCTCATCGCCTTAATTTGTACCAATGCTCATCGCTTTACATTCCTCGGAACAGCGCTCGCAGACGGCCACGCACGCCTCCATATCACCGACTTTTTTACAGTCGTCTGCGCAAGCCTTGCATATTTCGCTGCAAACGGCGCATACCTTTGCATGCAAGCTCGAACTGCTTAGCATAAATTCGGCGGCAGTTTTGCAAATTTGCGCGCAATTAATCATAAGACGGAAATGACTGGGCTCCACATGCTTCCCACCCATTTCCAAGCAATGATTCATCGCCGTACTTAAGCAAATCTGATAACACTCCAGACAAGTTTTAATGCAATTATTGAGTGAAGAAGATTCATGATGTGACATAAGAAATCCTCCCAATGTCAGCGGTATGGAGCTACCGCACCCATTCATGGCCAGGCGCATGCGGTTCGGCACGCGTCTTTTCTTTCTCATCCGGCGTTTCAGAGCGGCTGCTGATTTCGCGCTTGGCTCCTGCGCATTTGTTCATCATGTAATCGGCAATTTCGCCCAATACATCGCAGTCGGGAGCATATAGCCGCCGACTGCCGCTCCGGGTAGCTCGGAGCAAACCCGCATGGGTCAGTTCTTTCAGATGAAACGACAGCGTAGCCGGCGCAATACTTAGCCGTTCGCCGATTTCTCCCGCGCTCTTCTGTCCGCATTGCTCATTCACCAAGAGCCAGAAAATTTCCCATCGACTCTTATTGGAAAGTGCGGCAACGCCTTCGAGAGCAGACTCATCGTTCATAGCTATAGCCCTATCGCTAACGGTGGGAAACTGCTCGGGAATATGTACTGGGTGCAGCTTTTAATAGTTGTCTATAAACCGCAGCAATCGTCGTACCAAATTATCTAATAAGTATTAATCAGCAGTCGCCCCAAAAATGCGCCGCAGCGACCTCATGCATTTAACGAAAGTGGAACCGGCATGACGGTTGCCTTTCTATTAGCGTTGTCGCAAGACAGCAATCGCAATTCACTCATCGAGTAACACGAACTGAGAAGAGAGAGGTGCAATATGGCCAATCGTAATCAAGGTACGGAAAATCGCAGCTTTGGGTCGATGGATAAGGAAAAGCAACGGGAAATTTCCGCGAAAGGCGGTCATGCCAGTCAGGGCAGCGGCAACTCGCGCAACCAAAGCCAAGCAGGCAGCTTGCGTGGAGGTTCTTCCGAACAACATTCGCGCGCTGGTCGTCAAAGCCACAAAAACAGTTGAGCTGTTCACATTCACACACGCTCTGAGTTTTAAAAAACGTTATTGGGAGATTTGAACATGGCTAATCGTGATCAACGAAATCAAGGTTCCGGCACCAGCAATCGTGGCTTTGCGTCGATGGATCCTCAGCGTCAACGCGAAATTGCTGCACAAGGTGGTCGGGCGGCTCACGAAAAAGGTACTGCTCACGAATTCAATTCGGAAGAAGCTCGCGCAGCAGGTTCTCGCGGCGGCCAAGTTGCACACGAGCGCGGCACTGCTCACGAATTCACTTCGGAAGAAGCTCGTCAAGCTGGCGCCAAGGGTGGGCAAAATAGCCGTGGCCGCAGCCAAAACCAACAGGAGTGAAATAGGAAAATATTGAAAGAGGCGCCGATATGGCGCCTCTAATTTTTTGTGAGCTTTTAATCGGCGCCGATGACTACGTTTTTAATTGCAGGGACAACGCGTTTGCCATAAAAATCAATAACTCGCTGTTGATCCATTTGTCCCGAATGAATATTAACGATTGTCGCCCCGCTCTCGAATAACTCATTAATCGCTTTAATGTGAATCTGCGGATCGAGACTGACAACCCAATCGGCATAGACCTCATGCAACGGAATTTCCGCCTCTGCTTTTTGGCGAATATCCACAGGGTTTTGAATGTTGTGATACCCGGAAAATGCCTTGGGGCCAAAGCGCCAGATTCGCGCAGCCTCTTCAGCCTCCGCTTTCTCGCCCACGACCACATAGGTTTCCAATAACACCGGGGTTTTCTCCAGTGTTTTACCGGCTGCGGTTAAACCTTCGATAAATTTGTCTTTATGATTTTTCCAGGTAGCGCCATCGGTAATTAAACCATCGCCATACTGCCCCGCCAGACGCATGGCTTTCGGACCGTTTGCCGCGAGCAAGATGGGAATTGGTTGTGACGGTGCGTCGTACAATTTTGCATTGATCTGGTAATGCTTACCGTCATGATAAACATCGTCCCCTGCCCACAGTTTTCGAATGATGGCGGTCGCTTCGATCAGACGCTCCCAGCGTGTCTCCCAATCGGGCCATTCACCCGTCGCCGCTTGCTCATTCAGTGCCTCACCAGAACCGAATCCAGCGAATATTTTCCCTGGATGAAGCAAACTCAACGAAGCAAATGCCTCGGCCACTACCGCAGGGTTATATCGCATCGTCGGGCACGTCACCGTAGTGCCCATCCAGGCGCCATTGGCATGCTGACCCAGCGCCGCTAACGTAATCCAGGCCAATCCCGAATGTCCTTCGTTATCCTGCCAGGGTTGGAGATGATCGCTGGTAGCCAACAAATCGAAACCGGCCTGACGCGCGGCGCTGCCATTCTCGACCAATTGCGGCACGGTAAATTGTTCGTGACCTAGCATGTAACCGAGCATGCGTCGGTGCATGCCCCACATTCGCATCGCGGGATCGCCGCAATCTTTCGTCGCCTCGTAGTTCGAGGTCGTAGAGCCTGATTTTTCGGACATCATCGTCTCCCGCCGAGTATCTGGTGCTGGTGCTCAAATCGCTTCATCGCTGAAATATTCTTGTTGCAATAACCGTGCGGCGATTAATGGTGCTGATTTCGCTGATTCGAAAATGAATCACGAATGCTATCGGGTCGAGTAACTGTCAGCCCAACCGCAGCGATTCGCTCCACTCGCGCATAAGCGCCGACGCCGATCTCCTCACCGAACACATCGGGATCGAGCTCCCGGTAACTCCAGCTCAACGCACCCTTACCCAATCGCTGTTCGACACCGTGCAAAAAGATATCCCTGCCCTTCACGACCGGAGCGCCGGTATACAACAACAAAGTGCCGCCCTCTGCTAAACGCGGCAACGCCGCGTCGAGCATGGCGAGCGATAAGGATGTACCGAATTGATCGCCGCCATGCCTGTACGCACGCCTGTGGCCATCGATCATGTAAGGCGGATTGGCGACGACCAGATCGAAAACACCATCGATCTCGTCAAGCAAGTTGCTATGCGCCACGGAAACATTGTCCGCTTCAGCTAGAGCTGCATTGATCTTCGTGTACTGCAACGCCTTGGTGTTGATATCGAGTGCATTCACTTCGGCGGCTGGAAACAATTTTGCGACCATGATCGCCGCCGCACCGCTACCACAACCGATATCTGCGACACGTTCAATACGGATTGCATTGTTCTCCAGAAAATCCTGCACGAAAATACAAAAGCGATAGGTATCCGGCCCAAAAAAAACGGCGTCGTCCCTTGTGGTTGGAAATGCCGAATGCATGAGCAGATGCTCGCCTTGACTGGAAAAGCGCACGGTACTTCGCCAGCCGTCCTGATAAGGTTTTATTGCGCGGCCGGTACGCAATAAATTGCACATCGGCCGCGGTATCGCTTCAGCATGGAATGGTTTGCTCCATCCAAAAATATCGCGTAAGTCGGTTGCCCATTCCGCGCTGGCAGCATTAACGCGGGCATGTGTTGCAGGCGTAACAGTGACGAAACGGAAATTCTGATCATGCAGCAACCTCCCCAATTGCATCAGCGAGAAATCGGCGCTCGACATTTCCATGCCGGGAGGATAAATCAACGAGCGTAGCGCTCGTGTGCGAGACGACTCGGTGACATGAGCCATAAAAATTCCTTATCGATTGAAATATTCCGAATAAATTCGCGTAGCCGCCAACCCTACCGGCGAGTGGTGTAATGCCGGCGATAAATAAGGAATCAACAAATCCATCGCCGTCTGATCGTTTTCGCATTGCGAAACCTGCTGTTGCAAGCGTGTGATATCGCTATTCAGATCGGCTACGTTTTCTTTCTCAGTTCGCGTGACGTGCCTTCTTGAAAATCGACCGACGTTAGGTATCTCCGTTGCTTGAGTTTCGCACCATTCGCCGCATATCCAATCGTAAATCAAACGTTGCTCGGCTCGATTGAATACGCCCGCCATTACGCCATTACTCGCGGAGATCATGCGCCAGAAGCGACTTTGATTAGGATTTTTATGGCGCTTTATCCAGCCAGCACGAATCAACGCTTGTACGAAGTCGCCGATGCGCGAGGGTTCCGCCAACCATTGATTAATCGTTCGGCCTTCAATGCGTGCCAAATCAGAGTGCATGAACTTACCCAGTTCGCTTTTGTGCTGGAGCATCAGATTTAATTCGTTGTCGGCGTTAAATGCAGCAATTACCGACGGCGTATCGATACCGAGAAAATTCAATTTGTAGCCGCGCATCATACGCCGGTAAAAATCACCACCATCATCGATTTTTGGCAGCAATGCCAACGCGCCCGCTAACGCCTTATGGGCGTGCCCAGAATCAAAGTTGTCGATCGTGACGTGCAGAGTGAAGTAATAGGGATCGATGCCCAACTCCGCCAGCTCGTATGCGGTAATGAGTAAATGCAGCGGCAATTGTTCGTAACCAAGATTAAATCCGACAATCTCAGGTAAAAATTCTTCTGTATAGCGGCCCAGTGCGAGTTGAATTGCGCCTTGTATGTAATGTTGTTCACTCAGCGGAAGGCGAGTATTTATATCCTCATGCATCAGCAGGCGGTTATAGAGCGACACATGGTTTTGATCGTATTTTCCATGACCAAGCTCATCGAGATAAATGGCAACAAAAGGCGCGATATATGAATCTTTCGCATGCGACAACAGCCCGTATAACCAGGCGCCGTCGACGAGTTTGGTAGGCGCTACGGCACGCAAAAAATACAACGCATGAGAGCGCGTTGTGAACATTCGGCGAGGAGATCCCGCTTTACGTTCCGCAATGTAAGAATGGTACTGATTGCCGATATTTTTTACATTTTCCTTAGCCCAATCATCAAGTTGCTGCGGAAAATCTGGAATATCCACATTGATGGAATTGGCCAGTTCGAGTTGATGTTGTAAGAATTTATGCGCTTGCTGCTCATCTGACGATATCGGCACGTGTTGTGGATCGGTAATCGAAAATTGCTGCAATAAATATCGATAAATGGATTCGGGTTTATCACTATCGGGATTAGGCGCATTTGTCGCCGCACTTTGAAAATCCGCGCCTGCTTGGGTTGAACACATGCTCGACATTCTGGGCGAATTAACAGGCCCCCTCCAATGCGGTGCAGATACTTCCTCGGATTCAAATTTTCCCTGCGATCGTGCATGCGGCTTAATGGGCTGAGTCTTGGGAAAATTTATAGCTTGTGAAGTAGCCTGTTTCTGAGAACCGAAATGTTGCATTCAAAGCGCCTCATATCCAATTAATAGTTATGCGGTAAGGAACGGCATTCCCGTCTTTTAGCGAACAACGCAAGCATCCTGCCAACTTCATTTTGTTTTCAGGCACAGCATTTGCTGGGGTGAAACTGAAATTGAAAAAAGTGAAAGTCTCGTCGAGTCATCACTTTCCAATCTCAGCAATTAATTGAGCGAAATTAATTAAGCGAAGGAAGGAGCGTGACATGCCATACATCATTGGTTGGTTCTTAGGTATACCGTTTATCGTCCTGTTGCTTTTGTATTTTATTTTCGGATAGTCGCGGTAGATGAAATCAGCGATGCATTAAGCAATTAAATTCTCAAAAGGATAAAGCCATGAGCACAGTGATCTACAAAACTCCCAGTAACGTGAATCTGGTTTCGTGGTCCGCAATACTTGCAGGCTCCGTATTGGCACTCAGCGTATATCTCATTCTGACCGTGCTAGGTTCGGCTATTGCAGCAAGTGCTGTTAAGCCGCACGAAGTCAATCCGCTCGATGGATTTTCGTATGCCGCTGGTGCGTGGGTATTTATCAGTACCGTTATCTCCCTCATCGTCGGTGGATATTATTCCGGACGGGCAGCGCACGCGTTTGGGTGCCTCCATGGTGTATTGACGTGGTGTTTAGTCACTCTACTCAGCACCTATTTAATTACCGCCGCCGCCACCAACATTGTTACTACGACCGCGTCGATTTTCGGCAAAGGTCTGGAAGCTGCCGGCAAAGGCATTGCGCACACAGCACCGGGTGTCGCTAACGAAGTAAAAAATGAATTGCAGCAACAAGGCGTTTACTTTGATGGCGATCAGTTGCAACGCGAATTCGAAACCTTATTGCATCAAACAGGTAAACCCGAGTTATCTCCTCAAAACGTCTCGCGAAAAGCACAAGGCGCTGCCGATGATGCAAAAGCGACGGCCAGTCAAGCCGCTACGCAGCCGCAACAAGCCGACTCTGCTTTTGCAGGATGGTTGGAACGGGTTAAGCAATCAGCCCAGCCGGCATTGAGCGCTGCCGATAAAGAGGCATTGGTCAATATCATTCAATCGCGCACGGGAAAATCGCGCGAAGAATCGCAGGCCATCGCCGATCGTTATGCTCAGGTTTACAACCAGGCCATGATTAATTTCCAAAACGCGAAACAACAGGCAGAACAGAAAGCGCGAAATGTTGCCGACGCAGCCGCTCGAAATCTCGCTCGTGCGAGCTGGTGGACTCTTGCGGCATTGATCGTAGGTGCAATTGTTTCGGGCGCCGCAGGGCATTTGGGATTTCGCAGTCAGGATGGCGATACGCCTACCGATACGCTTGCAGTCAGCAATACGTAAATTCGTAAACTGAACTACCGAGCAATAGGCCTTACCAAACATTTACCTTAGTACTAAACCGTTATCTGAGTACAAAACCTTTATCTTAGTAGATGTAAAACTGGAGGAAGCAGCGATGAAAAAACTCATCTCAAGTGTTTTTATCTCGATGGGGTTATTACTTTCACCCGTGTATGCCTTGGCTGCCGAGCAAGGACCGGTCACATTCGTCAAGGATTCGGTAATTACCGCAAAAATCAAAACCAAGCTCGCAGCGGAAATTCCTGCCGCCGCAGTTAAGCTGAATGTCGACACCGACGATCAGGGGCAAGTTTGGTTGCGTGGATCGGTGGAGAGTGCCGATGTGGCGGATCGTGCAGTGGAAATTGCCCGATCAACTGAAGGCGTTAAATCAGTAAAAAGCGAAATAGTAATTAAACGTCCAGCAGGTAACCCGGGGAGCTCATCATGACTTTAGGAACGATTCTTCTGATTGTATTGATTCTGCTGTTAATAGGTGCCATCCCAGCTTGGCCACATAGCCGCGGCTGGGGCTATGCGCCGAGCGGCGGCATCGGCCTCATTCTGATAATTCTCGTTGTTTTATTGCTAATGGGGCGTATATGACCGGTATGGGCCGCTCATTGAGCGGCCCACTTTTAGTTCGATTCCGTCGATCGAGGAGAAGCGATTATGGACAATACACATCATCAATTTCACGATCTGTTCGAACAACTCGGATTACCCAGTGACGAGCTTTCGATTCGGCGCTTTTGCTCTGAGCATCGTCTCGGCGACAACGAAAAGCTGAGCGAAGCCCCTTTTCTTTCAGATATGCAACGTCAATTCATTAAAGATGCGCTGATTGAGGATGCCGATTGGGTGGTGATGATCGATCAGCTCAACATCGCACTGCACCATACCGATGATAAGAAAGATGAACGTGCTTGCGCGAATGAGCCAACTCCCGGCTGAATGCCGCCTTTAAATCACATACTCAGTTTCAAGAAGGCCATTACTGCCCATGCTGAGCGCGGTCAATGAATAATTCATCAAAGCAGATACAAAATGTGAACGTACGCGTTCTAACGCTGAATTTGCATAAAGGATTTAATGCCTTCAATCGAAAATTTGTATTGCCGGAACTTAAAACCGCAATCCACCAAGTCGGTGCCGACATTGTTTTTTTGCAAGAAGTCATCGGTGCTCATGCCGTGCATGCTTCACGGTTATCGCATTGGCCTTCCGTCTCGCAGTACGAATATCTTGCCGACTCGGTATGGGGCGGATTTGCCTATGGCCGCAATGCGATCTATCCGGCGGGCCATCACGGCAATGCGCTGCTGTCAAAATTTCCTATCGTCGATCATCGAAACATCGATGTAACCTACGGCGTTACGGAACAACGCGGAATACTTTATTGCCGGCTGGATATACCGAACACCGAAGCTCATTTACACGCCATCTGCATTCATCTCGGCCTGCGGGAAACGCATCGACAACATCAGATCGATCTTCTGCTGCAGCTGATCAATGGGCTTCCCGCGCAGGAGCCGATCATCATTGCCGGCGATTTTAACGATTGGCGATTGGTGAGCAATACGCGTCTAATCGAAGCGGGACGAGTTATCGAAATTTTTACGAATGCGTATGGACAGCCTGCGCAAACCTTTCCCGCGCGCTATCCGCTGTTACGCCTGGATCGAATCTATTCGCGCAATCTAGCGTTGAACCGCCCTCTTGTTTTACCTCAGCGCCCGTGGACGCACCTATCGGATCACGCACCGCTAGCCGCTGAGTTCGAGCTTCCCATCCCGGAAGAAGGCGAGGTAACGCCGTGAGACGTTACTGGCATGAAGGTAATCGCATCGAGCTATTGGAAAATGGCGAGGAGTTCTTTCCTCGCGTATTCGAAGCAATCCGTAGCGCAAAGCGCGAAATATTTTTGGAGACCTTTATTCTCGGCGAGGATAAGGTTGGCCGAGAACTCCGCGAGGTTTTGATCGACGCCAGCTCACGCGGAGTGCACACCAATGTTCTTGTCGACGGATATGGTTCGCACGGCTTGTCGGATGAATTTACCGATGGATTAAAAAAAGCAGGCGTAAATTTCCATATCTTCAATCCTGCGCCTGATATTTTCGGTTGGCGTGTAAACGTTTTACGTCGCATGCACCGAAAGCTGGTCGCCATCGACGGCCGGTTGGCCTATATCGGAGGAATCAATTTTTGCGCGGATCATCTGGACGATTTTGGCCCGGAGGCCAAACAGGATTACGCGACTGAAATCGAGGGACCCGCCGCGATGGAAATTCGGGAGTTTTGCCTGCGTTCCGTCACAGAGCCATCGGGTAGCTGGTCGATACGTTTTTACGAACGCCATCTGCGCCGTCGTCGATCGGGTTCGTCCCCTCCGGATCGCCAGTCAGCCGAGGGATTTTCCGCACGCGTACTATTCGTTACCCGAGATAATCACCGGCAACGGACCGCTATTGAAAAATATTATCGCCTCGCCATGCGCGCAGCTCGTAAAGAGTTGATTATCGCGAATGCGTATTTTTTTCCGGGCTATCGTCTGCTTAGAAGCTTGCACGGTGCATCGCAACGCGGTGTCGATGTGATATTGGTTCTTCAGGGACAACCCGACATGCCCATCGTCAAATGGGCGGGCCGACTGCTATATGAGTATCTACTTAGCGGCGGCGTAAAGATCTATGAATATTGCGAGCGCCCCTTTCACGGCAAAGTTGCTGTTATGGATAACCGGTGGGCCACGGTCGGATCGAGCAATCTGGATCCGCTCAGTCTCGCACTGAATCTCGAAGCAAATATTGTTATTGAAGACGATGCTTTTAACGAGCAATTACGTAGACGGTTACACCAACTGATTAAAAGTCATTGCAGGCCTATCCATACAGATAAAATCCCTCGACATAAGTGGTGGCATGGTGTTGTCAGCGCAACTGCATTCCACCTGCTGCGACTGTTGCCGACGTGGGCGGAATTACTCCCTAAGCAAACGGTCACATTGAAAAAGATTTAACGTATAAAAGATCGTTAGTTGAAATAAGTCCCCAACCCTGCTCAAGAGCAGAGTTGGGGATAACTTCTTACGGACGTACGATTACATCGTTTTTAACCGCCTTCACACCTTCCACTTGCTTAGCCAGTTGCTCCGCCGTGGATTTTTCCTGAGCGCTTTTCGCAAATCCCGAAAGTTGAACTGTACCTTTCAATGTTTCAATTTGAATTGCTGAGGCATCGACTTGCTTGCTTTCGATGAATTTAGTTTTGACTTTCGCTGTAACAGCGGTGTCATCC
>CAMLJR010000053.1 GCA_946480345.1 uncultured Spongiibacteraceae bacterium | reverse complement strand
ATGGGTTGGTGCCGTTCGACTCCATCAGCGAGATGGTGGAATTAGTGATGCCAGCGCGCTTGGCCAGGGTTCGCTGAGAAATGCCAGCCTTCTTTCGCGCGCGGCGAAGGCGCGATCCGATTTCAACTTCCGACACTTGAAAACTCCCTCAATGTTGAATCTGTTCGATATATCGAACAGATTTTAAGGCATCTCATTGAAAAAAAAAGACGTTTTTATTATCAGAAAACGGCTTGTTGCGTGCCCGAAAAGCACTCAAAATTTGTGCAAATAATGGGTGATCATCAAATGGAAAACTTCAGTAATAACCTACCTTTCGATAGCAATAACCCGGCCCTCGATGCGTACTGGATGCCGTTTACCTCCAATAGAAGGTTTAAGGCGGCGCCGCGAATGCTGGTCCAAGCCTCCGGGATGTACTACCAAAGTGAAGACGGCAAGCAACTTCTCGACGGCTCGGCCGGTTTGTGGTGCGTGAACGCGGGGCACGGACGTAAGGAGATTGCGTCGGCAGTCGCCGCTCAGCTGGAGAGCCTGGATTACGCGCCGACGTTTCAGCTAGGCCATCACCCCGCGTTTCGGTTTGCAGAACGCCTTGCCGAAATCGCGCCCCCCGGTCTTGATCGAATATTCTTCGCTGGATCTGGCTCCGAGGCCGTAGACACGGCGCTCAAAATTGCTCTCGCATACCAGCGGGCTATCGGCCAGGGCACACGCACGCGGTTAATCGGCCGCGAGCGTGGTTACCACGGTGTTGGGTTTGGCGGAATTTCGGTAGGCGGGCTGGTTAACAATCGCCGGATGTTCTCTACCTTGCATGGCGTTGATCACATGCGCCACACCCACGATCCGAGCCGCAACCTGTTCTGCAAGGGCCTTCCCGAACATGGTGCCGAATTGGCCGACGATCTTGAGCGCCTCGTCCAGTTGCATGGCGCAGAGACAATTGCTGCGGTCATCGTCGAGCCAGTCGCGGGCTCAACGGGTGTTCTGCTGCCGCCGCGCGGCTATCTGAAGCGACTGCGCGAAATCGCGACGCGCCATGGAATCCTTCTTATTTTCGACGAAGTCATCACGGGGTTTGGCCGTCTGGGAAGTCCGTTTGCAGCCCAGCATTTCGATGTCCTCCCGGACATTATGACGGCGGCCAAGGGACTGACCAACGGCGCTATTCCGATGGGTGCCGTATTCGCATCGCGCGATGTTTACAACGGCCTTATGCAGGGGCCGGAGTCCGCGATCGAGCTCTTTCATGGCTATACCTATTCAGGTCATCCGGTCGCGTGTGCGGCTGGACTTGCAAGCCTCGACATCTATCAGCGCGAAGGCCTCTTCACTCGCGCTGCCGAACTCGAGGAGCACTGGCAGAGCAATCTGTTGTCACTGCGCAATGCGCCGCACGTCATTGACATCCGGGCCATGGGTCTCATCGCAGCGATCGAGCTTTCCCCTCGACCCAACGAGCCTGGCGCACGCGGATTTCAGGTATTCCTGGATTGCTTCGAGAAGGGGCTTCTGCTCCGGGCCAATGGGGACACTATTGCGCTATCCCCGCCGCTGATAATCGATCGCGACCAAATCGACAGACTCACGCAAACGTTGCTCGATGTACTCGGAAAAACGACGTGATCCCGTTCCGGGTACATCCAGCGTGTTCAACAGCCGATTCTTATAATTCTAAGAGGAAATCGTTATGAACTCTCATTCGTTCCTGCGGCCCATCGCTGAGCCACAGATCATAGAGAACGGGTTTAGCGAGGATCAGCGCCAACGACTATTTGAGGTTCTGCGTAGGCAAGGACCGTGGGACATGATTCTTGCGCAGGAATTCAACTCGCCGGAAGAGGTGATTGCCACGACATCCGGCTACCTTCCGGAAGGGCTTGAACTGACCTGGGACATGTTTTTGACTCCGGTCTTCCGCGCGACGCTAGGCAGAGCGCATGCCAGTCTGTTTCCGGAAATCGAGGATTGTTTTTACAACACTAAGTACCTGGAGCTGGCCCGTGGGTACTGGAAGGCCAAATATGCCGCTCCCAACCTGATGCTCGCCAATATGCAGGGACCCGCTGGCGCTGGCGGTCCGCCGCATGTGGATGGTGCCGATTTTCGGGGTGCTACTGTACAAAACACGCCCTCGTGGTTGATCGGCCTGATGACGAAATCGGGGCTGTTCCGCCAGTGGCAGGCCAAGAAAGCGCAAGTAATTACCTGGTATTACAAGGGACAGATCGGCGGCGGCTTCACCTATTGGCCCGATGGTCCGCAAGGCCAGCCGAAGCAGTTGTATGCGCCGATGTGGGGCCGTGCCGCCGTTGTCGAGAACGAGGTCATGTACCACGGTGCCAACGCCTGCGGCCGTGAGGAAATGCGCCGGCCTGAGGGTTTGGCGATTAACTCGACGTTCAGCGCCGATCCGCAATCTGACGGATGGCAGATCATGACGGACGGCAAGGTAATCCAGCGCGTTCCCGCCGAAGAAATGCGCCTATTGCTGCATTGGGGAGCCGATATATTCATGGATCTGGATGAGATGAAGGTCGCGCTCGACCATACCGACGATCTCACCCATGAGCGGATTTTCGACATATTCATCTCCGAACTGCGGGCGCGCGGCGTCTCGTTCACGATGCCATCGGATCCGCTGCAAGACCCTGAATTCATTCAGCTCCTTACAAAAGAGTTCGATCCCGGTCTGCCTACGATTATGCCGCCCATATACGGTCTCGTCGCAGCGTAGCGTCCCTTAAAGCATCCATGAGAAGAGAGGAAAATCCATGAATAACACTTCTCTGTATTACGTGAAATTGATCGTTGGCGATCCCGAGGCGTTGGCGCCTTTTTATTGCGACGTGTTCGGAATGAAGGAGGTTCGACGTATTCACAAACCCGAGCACATACGTCCTCACCTGGAGATATTTTTATCGTCGGGAGACAGAGAGCAGCTGGTACTGATGAAGTATTTCAACAAGCCTGCACCAACGCCGGGCGAAGTAAGAGTGGCCCTCGTGGTCAGCAATGTGGACGCTGTGGTTGCCGCTGCCCTAGCTGGAGGCGGCACCGTCGTCTTACCGGCTGAGACACTGGCAGAACACAATTTCCGCTGGGCCACGATCGCCGACCCTGAGGGTCATACGATCGAGGTCATGCAATTCGGTCTCTGATGGGCGTACATGAAGAAGCAGGAACATGGGCGTGAAAAAACGACTTCATGCGTGTGTGACAGGTCGAGTTGGCCTCATCACGCTGTCTCCTGCGATGCAGTAACTTAATGATAATTAGGACAAAACGATGGGCAAAGCTTCCTTATATTATTTCAAGCTGACAGTTAGAGATTCAGAGGCATTAGCACGTTTTTATTTTGATGTGTTTGGAATGAAAGAGATTCAACGTTTCGATGCGCTGGCAACCGATGATCCTCACCTGGAGATCGTTATGTCAGCAGGAGAGAGCGACGGTCGAGTTTCCCTGATGCATTACGTGAACAGGCCTGCTCCAACGCCCGGGGAAGCGTCGATCGCTTTCATGGTTGAAGACGTCGACGCCGTCGTGGCTGCGGTACTGGCGGCAGGCGGCACCAGCACCAGAGCGGCCGAGACGATGGAAGAACATAACGTCCGCTATGCACTAATCACCGACCCCGAAGGTCATGGCATCGAGGTCATGCAAATCCTCGCCTGATCATCGTATGGGGAGAAGCAGGGCATGAGTCTGAGACATGCCTGCTTCGTCCGGCGCTCTTCGCTAAGTGGCGCCATATTTAAAAATTGAAACATAAAGATTTGGAGCAGGTCCGATGAGCAATTTGGAAAGGCCGATTAAAATTTCCCCCGAGGCGCTAAGAGAAAAATACCGCATAGAGCGCGACAAACGCTTGCGGGCCGATGGTCCGGATCAGTATCTCGATCCTAATGCGGTATTCCGCGACTTCGACGCAGACCCGTATGTGAAGCCCGGTTTTACGCGACCTGCGGTTGTCGAAGAGACTGAGGTCGTGATCATCGGCGGCGGTTTTGGTGGGATGTTGACCGCCGCGCGCCTGCGGCAGCAGGGTATCGAAGATTTTCGCATTGTCGATCGAGCGGGCGACTTCGGCGGTACCTGGTATTGGAACCGCTATCCCGGCGCCGGGTGCGACATTGAGAGCTATATCTACCTGCCTTTACTGGAGGAGACAGGCTACATCCCGACCGAAAAATACGCTAAAGCGCAGGAGATCTTCGCCTATTGCCAGATGCTCGGCCGTCATTTCGATCTCTACGACCGCGCATTATTCCAGACTCAGGTATTGGAAGTTCGCTGGGATGAGGCGCGCGCTCGTTGGCTGGTCCGCACCAACCACGACGACGTCGTGGCGGCGCGTTTCCTTGTCATCGCCGGCGGGGTCATGCACAAGGCCAAACTGCCCGGCATTCCGGGCATCGAAACGTTCAAGGGGCACAGCTTCCACACCAGCCGCTGGGACTATAACTATACCGGCGGCAGTCCGACCGAGCCGATGGATCGCCTGAAAGACAAACGTGTCGGCATCATCGGCACGGGGGCGACGGCGGTACAGGCAGTGCCCAATCTCGCCCGCGACGCAGAGCATCTCTACGTATTCCAACGCACGCCTTCCGGGGTGGGTCCCCGAGGCAATCGACCGACCGATCCGGAATGGGTCAAATCGCTTCAGCCGGGATGGCAACAGCATCGGATCGAGAACTTCGAGCGGCTGGTCAGCGGTCAGCCGGCGGATGAAGATTTGGTCAATGACGGCTGGACACAGATTTCAGGCGGCGTAAATTTCGAAGGCGGAGCTGCGGACGACAGTCAGTACGAGATGGCCGACTTCGCGAGGATGGAGATGATCCGCGCGCGCATCGATGAAGTCGTACGCGATCCCGCCACGGCAGAGGCGCTGAAGCCTTGGTACAACACGATGTGCAAGCGCCCATGCTTCCATGACGAATATCTTGAGAGCTTCAACCGTCCCAATGTCACGCTGGTCGATACCGGCGGCAAGGGAGTCGAGCGGATCACCGAGAATAGCGTGGTGGTCGATGGGGTCGACTATCCGGTCGATTGCCTGATTTACGCATCGGGATTCGAAGTGTCGACCGGCTACACCCGCAGGCTCGGCTTTGAACTCTATGGCCGGAACGGTCAGGCCCTGAGCGAGGCCTGGAAAGACGGAGCCGGGACGCTGCACGGCATGTATGCGAGAGGGTTTCCCAACCTCGTGATGTCCAGCCTGATTCAAGGCGGTACCGGCGTTAACGTGGTTCCGATTCTCAACGAGATCGCAATCCAGACCGCGTATACGATCAAGCGCAGCACCGAATTGAACGCTCGAACTTTCGAACCGACAGAGCAGGCGCAGGCGAGCTGGCTTGATGTGCTCTTCACGCATCACGCGGGGAGTGCAAAATTTTCCACCGAGTGCACGCCGGGCTTTTATAACAACGAAGGATCGCTGGGGAATCCGAAGATGGCGCGCAACGCTCCGTTCGCCGGCGGCGCTCTCGCCTATTTCGATGAATTGAGGAAATGGCGCGAGAACAACAAGCTCGAAGGGCTCGAGATTTCGAAGAGCTAACGAGCTAAGGAACTAACGAAGCCGGAAGCAGCGAATGAATCGGACCTGAGCATCCAGCTCGACGGCCGCTTTGTCTTGTAACAGCGCTACGCAGCGCGCACTTAGCGGCGGTCGAGCCGGTCGCCCCTAACCGATCATAGAGTTTGGAATGTCCAGTTTCACTGTAGGGCGCTCGTGCGCTGCTCGCGTCGATCTTGTTGCTGTCGGTGCACTGTCTCTCGCGGTGCTTTCAGTGAGCGGCGGCGCCACGCTTGCCAAGCACATGTTCCCGTTGGTAGGACCGGAGGGAGCGACGACGTTGCGCCTAATGGTCGGAGCCATCGTACTGGCGGCTATATTCCGGCCGTGGCGGCTGGACCTGAAAGCCGGCTGTCGACCGTTGCTGGCCTATGGCGCCACGGTGGGCATGATGAACCTCTGCTTTTACAAGGCGTTGGCTTATATCCCTCTGGGTCTTGCGATCGCAATCCAGTTTACGGGCCCACTTCTGGTTGCCTTGCTAACGTCGCGCCGGAAGCTGGACTTCCTCTGGATCGGTCTAGCGGTGCTGGGGCTGGCCAGCCTTTTGCCGGTCGGGGGGAATGCGTCGCAAATTGACTGGCGCGGTATCGTGCTGGCGCTTCTCGGCGGCTCGTGGTGGGCGGCCTACATTCTCGTTGGCAAGGCCGTGGGCCAGATGCACGGCGCTGCGGCTTCCGCCGGCGGGCTTATCGTGGCCGCCTTGCTTGTCGCACCGGTTGGTATGGTCCATGCCGGCGCTACATTGCTCACCCCCGAAATCCTGCTGCTGGGCGTAGCCGTGGGCGTCCTTTCCAGCGCGATTCCCTACGCACTTGAAATGGTGGCGCTGCCACGGTTGCCATCGAACACATTCAGCATCTTGGTAAGTGCCGAGCCTGTGGTGGGCGCGCTGATGGCGCTGTTCCTTCTTGGGGAGATTCTGACGCCAACGCAGTGGTTGGCGATTGGCCTGATTATGTTCGCATCGCTGGGAAGCGCGATAACGTCGGGGGTTGGGGTATCAGGGGGCGAACCGCTCCCGACGCCCTGAGAGTATCGAATCTAACGGGCTGAGCGTATGTCGGAAATGTGTATGTGGGCGCCTAGGCTTTTTCCAGTTTTGTCGAGTACGTCAGCTGCTGGCAACGCGCTGAGCATCGCCATTTCACCTACTACTGCGCTGTATTGCAGCTTTAAATAAGAGGGCATTAACGTGTTGATCGGGGTACCCAAGGAAATAAAAAATCACGAATATCGTATCGGTTTAACTCCCGCCGGAGTGCGCGAGCTCACCGCCCGCGGACATCAAGTCATCGTTGAGAAAGACGGCGGAGCGGCGGTGGGTTTCGATAATCAGCAGTATCGGGACGCTGGCGCAAAAGTGGTTGATTCTGCGGCGGAGATTTTTGCGCGCGCCGACATGATCGTTAAAGTTAAAGAACCGCAGCCAATAGAGTGCCAAATGTTACGGGAGGGCCAGATACTCTTCACGTATTTGCATTTGGCGCCGGACCCCGAGCAAGCAAAATTGCTCATAGCATCCGGTGCGACGTGTATCGCCTACGAAACAGTTACCGATGATCGCGGCGCCTTACCGCTATTGGCACCGATGAGTGAAGTGGCTGGCCGAATGTCGATTCAGGCAGGTGCACATCATTTAGAGAAAGCACAGGGCGGTTGTGGCACGTTGTTAGGCGGTGTACCCGGCGTTGCGCCAGCCAAGGTTTTGATTATTGGCGGCGGTGTTGTTGGTACCAACGCCGCAAAGGTGGCGTTGGGTATGGGCTCGGATGTTACGGTTTTAGATAAGTCACTGCCCAGGTTACGCGAAATCGACGATATTTTTTCTGGCCGTGTTAAGACGGTTTATTCGACGGTGGAAGCGTTAGAGCAGTATTCCGCGGAGGCAGATTTAGTCATTGGCGCGGTATTAATTCCGGGCGCTACCGCTCCCAAATTATTAAGCCGCGCAATGATCGGTAAAATGAAAAAAGGGGCTGTAGTAGTCGATGTCGCGATCGACCAAGGCGGTTGCTTTGAAACTTCAAAGGCGACCACGCATCAGCAGCCGACCTATCTCGTCGACGGCATTGTTCACTATTGTGTTGCCAACATGCCCGGCGGCGTGGCGCGTACAGCGACCATCGCGCTGACAAATGCCACCTTGCCATTTGCTATTGCACTGGCGAATAAAGGTGCGGAAAAGGCCTTATTGGATGATCAGCATCTTCTGAATGGGTTGAATGTGCATAGAGGAAGGGTGACCTGCAATGCAGTGGCGCAGGCACTGGGTTATGACTACGTACCTGCGGTGAGTTTGTTCACAGAATCTCGCTGTAGCGCTTGATGTTAGCCGATGCCTGCCGACCGCCTGAAGAATATGCTGTTTCTCAGCACTAAGTTCAGGCTTAAAACCGATATAACCGCGCCGGATTGTCGACCAGGATTTTGTGTCGCAACGTCTCATCGGGCGCCCAATCAGCGAGCAGATCCAGCAGCTCGCCGACCTGCATCATGCGGCCCCAATGCGCCACATGCGGCCAATCCGAGCCCCATACACAACGCTCGGCGCCGGCCTCGATCAATGCTTGCGCGAACGGAATCGTATCGCGCCAGTCGTCCAGCTCCGAAATACGAAACGCACCCGACAGTTTGACCCAGGCACCGTCGCGCACCAGCGCGATCAGCGTTTGAAAACCGGGGTGATTCAAACCGGCGCTGACTGGCATGTACCCCATGTGATCGACGATGAGCGGTGAACGCAGTTTCGCGAGGCGGGGCGCCATCTCCGGCAGCGTGCGAGCGTCGAGCAAGAGTTGGATATGCCAGCCGAGTTCGTGCATCAGCGCATCGTAGCGTTCGAGCGCTTCAAAGCCGATGCCGCCGCCGAACAGCACGTTCAGACGAAGTCCTCGCACCCCGGCGGCGTCGGCATCGGCATAGTGGCGGTCGGGTAGATCCGGCGGCATGACGGCGACTCCGCGCAACCGCTGCGGCTGTGCGCGCAATGTTTCGAGCAATAACCGATTGTCGGCGCCGTGTACGCTGACCTGAACCAATACCCCCCGATCCAGGCCCGCGCCATCGAGCATGGCGAGATAGGCAGCGGCCGGGGCTGCGGCCGGCGTATAGGAACGCTCGGCGACGAGGGGATATTCGGGCGGCAATCCGATCACGTGCGCGTGGGTGTCGGTGGCGCCGCGCGGCATGACAAAGCGCGTCGGCGGCGTGTGTTTGGCGGCGGGTGGCGGACAGTCGCGGGGAGTGGCGGAATGCATGGTGATGAATCCTTAACGTGGGTTCTCAGGTTTTATTTAAGCGTTTTCGTTGATGCGATGACGTAATCGCGCGTCAATTGCGCGAGGTCGGAGACGCCGACCATGGCCATATTGCGATGAATTTCCGCCTTCAATAGTTGTGCGGCGTGGCGTACCTCGGTTTCGCCGCCAACCGCAGCCGCGTACAAGAATGGGCGACCGATAAATACCATGCGCGCGCCCAGCGCCAGCGCTTTCACTACATCGCTGCCGCGGCGAAAACCACTGTCGACCATCACCGGCAGATCGGCGGCGGCATCGACCACTGACGGCAGCACATGGAGCGGCGTGCAAACACCGTCGAGCTGACGCCCGCCGTGGTTCGAGACAATCACGCCATCGACGCCGTGCTCGCGCGCCAGCCGCGCATCATCCGGATGCAAAATACCTTTGACGATCAATCGGCCCGACCAGCGCTGACGCATGTATGCGAGCGTGTTCCATGTCAGCCGGTCGCGTTGGCCGAAATCCCGATCGACATGACGCGACAGAATCGGCTCGCCGCGCGTGTGGCGCATGTTTTCGAAATGCGGCATGCCGTGCTTCAGCAGCGTGCGCGCGAAAACACCGGACAGCCAGCGCGGATGTGTCAGACCGTCGAGCGCGAGTCGCAGCGACGGGCGCAGCGGGGTCGAGAAACCGACGCGCAACAGGTTTTCGCGGTTTGCCGTCACCGGCACATCGACGGTCAATACCAGTGTTTTAAAGCCAGCGCGGCCAACGCGATCGAGCATGGCGTCGATGCGCTCGGTTTCGGCCGGCAGATACGCCTGAAACCAAGCTTCCGGCGCGGCGCGCGCAATGTCTTCCAGCGGGATCAGCGATGCGCCGCTGACGATCATCGGAATCTGCTCAGCCGCAGCGGCACGGCCGAGCGCGATGTCGCCGCGATACGCCATCAGCGCGCTCAGACCCATCGGCGCGATACCGAATGGCGCAGCCCAGGTTCGATCGAACAAGGTGACCGAGGTGGTGCGGGCAGCGACATCGCACAATATGCGCGGCTTGAGCGTGATTGCAGCCATCGTGGCGGGATTCGCATCGTGCGAGCGGTTGTCTTCGCAGGCGCCGGCGATGTAGCCGAACAAGGGGCGCGGCAGGCGGCGGCGGGCGAGCGCCTGGTAATCGTTCAGGCTTAAGGCAGGTAAAACGCTATGCATTACAGTTCCTTCGTGGGCGGGATCAGCAGTTGCGCCTTCCAGTCGCCTGTTTTTATCAAATCGGTGATTTCATCCCGTACCAGTTGCCGCACGATGCGCGATGCGCGAGACAAGCCGCTGTCATCCTGACCGGCCAGCACCAGTTGGCGCATCAGCGGCGGTTTGTGCAGCGGGGCGTAGCGCAGCCGGCCCGCCTCGGTTTCACGGGTACATGCGGATAACGGCAGTACGGTGTAGCCGAGACCGGTTTCGACCAGCTCCTTCAATACCAGGAACGAATCGGCTTCGAAGCGCATGTTCAGTTTCGCTTTTACCCGCCGGGCACCGTTCTCGACCATCGCCCGCAAGCCGTGGGAGACGCTCGGCAACACCAGCGGCAGCTTCACCATCTCGGCGACGGTAACCGGGCGTTCGGGATCGAGATCGCAATTGGGCGGGCCGATCAGCATCAGTTGCTCGCGTACCAGTTCTTCCACCTTCATGTGCAGATCGGACGCCGGTCCATACAGGATCGCGATATCGATATCGCCGCGCTGCAGCCAGTCGATCAAATGTCCGGTGTAGCCCTCGACAATGCGCAGCGACACATTCGGCGCCTGTTCGGCCACGCGTTGCGCAAGTCGCCTCGCGAGCACGTAACTGACTGTGGGAGGCATGCCAAACGCGATGTGCCCGCTCGCCTGCGTCGACAGCGTGCAAACATCTTCCACAGCCTGCTCGATTTGCCGCAGCGGGCCAGTCAGGCGGCGCTGGAGTTCCTCGCCGGCCTCGGTCAACTGCATGCCGCGCCGATGCCGTACAAACAGCGGCACGCCGATTTCTTCTTCAAGCAGCTGCATCTGTCGGCTCAGTACCGGTTGCGCGACTCGAATGCGGTCGGATGCACGACTGAGCGAACCGGCATCGGCGATTAACAGGAAGTTGTGCAGGCGCTTCAGATCCATGGCGTATTTTGCTCGTTATAGGTATCGAAAAGGAGCATACCAGATAGACTAATTTAGCCGTTGTTTAATAAGTCATTTGCTCGTTAGCATCTGCGGTCTTGGATGTTTTTCCCAAAAAAACGAGGCCGAAATGACTAATACGAGCGTTGCCGGTGCGGTAGTTCCAGAAACCGCAAATGATTCGCC
Organism: uncultured Spongiibacteraceae bacterium; assembly: GCA_946480345.1. The sequence continues at coordinate 6,070 of CAMLJR010000053.1, read as the reverse complement.
CTGGGCGCAGATCATTTACGACGCATTGCTGAGCGCACGCGTTGAGCAGATGACCTACGTGCCTGACGCTGGGCACACTCGGCTAATCGAGATGTGTCACGCGACGCCGAATATGCGCAGCACTGTATTGACCACCGAAGAAGAGGGCATTGCGATTAATACGGGCGCTTGGCTCGGCGGTCAGCGCGCGGTGTTGCTGATGCAGTCGAGCGGTGTTGGAAATTGCATCAACATGCTGTCGCTGATCGGTACGTGCCGGCTGCCGTTCCTGACCATCGTGACCATGCGCGGCGAATACGCCGAATTCAATCCGTGGCAGGTTCCGATGGGCAGCGCCACTCAGGCATCGCTCGAATTGATGGGCGTGACGGTGATGCGTGTCGAACGCTTGGAGGATCTGGCCGATACGATGCTGTCCGCGACGACGATGGCATTTGAAAGCAATCAGGCGATTGCAATCCTGTTATCGCAGCGTTTGTTGGGAGCAAAAAAATGGGTGAAGTGATCAATCGTCTTGAGCGCCGCCAGGCCGTTGCGACATTGCTGCAAGAGCGCGGCGATCTGCTCGTCGTCACCGGCCTCGGTTCGCCGACTTACGATACGTTCGCCGCCGGCGATCACGATGCCAATTTTTACCTGTGGGGTGCGATGGGCGGCGCTGCGTTAACCGGTTTAGGACTCGCGCTGGCACAACCGCATCGGCCGGTTGCTGCGATTACCGGCGACGGCGAACAGCTGATGGGTCTCGGCGGTCTTGCGACGATTAGCGTGAGCGCTCCCAACAATCTGTCCATCGTCGTGCTCGACAACGGCCATTACGGCGAAACCGGTGGCCAGCTCAGCCACAGCGGTGCGGGCGTCGATTTGGTCAAAGTGGCGAAGGCGATGGGTATACCCAGTACGCTCGAAGTGACCGATACCGATGGTTTGCACGAGGCGCGCGAACTGATGCATCGCATTGGCGACGGTCCGCGCATGATCGTCATTCGCATTCGTCACGAGGAAACGCCGCGTGCGTTGCCGAGTCGCGATGGCGTATGGATCAAGCATCGTTTCCGCACCCATCTCGGGTTTTCCGCGTGATGCTATGTAAAACGGCGGCCGGTAAGATTGCGCCCCGTCATTTCTAAAACGTATCGAGTAAACACGATGAGCGCACTGACGACATTTCAAAACACCGTCGATGGTCAACCCGTCGGCGCCGCGGATGGCACCGTGCTCGAATCGTTCGATCCGTTCACAGGCGAACCGTGGGCGACGATACCGCGCGGTAATGCCGATGACGTCGAGCATGCGGTAGCCGTGGCGCACGCAGCGTTCAAATCGCCGGCGTGGGGCGGTCTCACCGCATCGGCGCGTGGCCGCCTGCTCTATAAATTCGCCGATGTGCTTGAAGCCGAGGCTGATCGTCTCGCCGAACTCGAAAGCCACGACAATGGCAAATTGATCGCAGAGATGCGCGGCCAATTGCGCTATCTGCCCGACTATTACCGCTATTTCGCCGGGCTCGCCGACAAGATCGAAGGCGCTGTATTGCCGATCGAAAAACCGCATATGCACGCGTTCACGCGGCGTGAGCCGCTCGGTGTGATCGCGTGCATCACGGCGTGGAATTCACCGCTCTTGTTGTTGTCGTGGAAGCTGGCGCCGTTGCTCGCAGCCGGCAATACCGCAGTGATCAAGCCGTCCGAACACGCCGCCTGTTCGACGCTCGAATTCGTCAAATTATTCGAGCGCGCGGGTTTTCCGGATGGGGTGATCAATACCGTTACCGGTCTGCCGCAAGAGGTTGGTGTGCCGTTGGTCAATCATCCCAACGTGGCGAAAATTGCGTTCACCGGTGGTGAAATCGGCGGCATTGCCGTGTATCGCGCGGCGGCCGAAAACCTGAAAAAGGTTACGCTCGAACTCGGTGGTAAATCGCCGAATATCATTTTTGACGACGCAGACCTGGAGAAAGCGGTATTCGGCGCAATCTCCGGCATTTTTGCTGCGTCAGGCCAAACGTGCATCGCCGGTTCGCGGCTACTGGTGCAACGTTCTGTGCACGATCGCGTCATCAAACAGCTCGTCGATGTTGCCCGCACCGCAAGAATCGGCAACCCGCGTCTCGCCGATACCCAGGTAGGGCCGATCACCACGCTCGCGCAACGCAAACATGTGCTGGGCCATATCGAACGCGCCGGCAACAGTGGCGCGCAGTGCGTACTCGGCGGGGGCGTGCCGCAAAGCGCTGAACTGAAAAACGGCTGGTTCGTCGAGCCGACGATTTTCACCGAGGTCAACAACGATATGCCGCTCGCGCGCGAGGAAGTATTCGGGCCGGTGCTCGCGGTGATTCCATTCGAGGACGAAGCCGAAGCACTGCGTATCGCCAACGACTCGCCGTATGGCCTCGCCGCTGGTGTGTGGACCGGCGACATTGCGCGCGCGCTGCGCATGTCGCAGCAGATCGACGCGGGCACAGTCTGGGTCAACACCTATCGCGCGGTCAGTTTCATGGCGCCGTTCGGGGGCATGAAACGCAGCGGCATTGGCCGCGAAAACGGGCAGGTCGCGATCGAGGAGTACCTGAACACCAAAACGGTGTGGATCGATATGGGCGCGACGGTGAGCAATCCGTTCGTGATGCGATAAGTCACTCATCCTCGAACAGTCGGGCTAAACCTCGAACCATCGACTAGACCTCGAACCATCGACTAGACCTCGAACAACCGGACTCATCATGGCAATGCTGGCAGGTAAAACCGCAGTGGTGACGGGCGCGGCCCGCGGTATCGGCGCCGCGATTGCGGAGCGTTTTGTCGCCGAAGGTGCGTCGGTGATTCTTACCGATATCGAGGGTGAATGTGTCGCGGCGCTTGCCAATCAACTCGGTCAACAGGCGTTGCGCACCGATGTATCGCGCAAGGCGGACATCGATGCGCTATTCGATCATGTCGGACGTACCTGGGGCCGCCTCGATATTCTGGTCAACAATGCCGGCGTCACTCACGCCGCAGAACTGGACGACCTGACCGAAGACGATTTCGATCGCGTAATAGCCATCAATCTGAAATCGGCTGTATTCGCCACTCAGCAGGCGAGTCGATGGATGCCGCGCGGCGGCTCGATTATCAATATGTCTTCGGTCAATGCCGTGCTGGCGATTCCCAACCAAATCGCTTACGCGGTTTCAAAGGGCGGAATGAAGCAGCTCACCGCAGTGGCTGCGGTGGCGCTCGCCGCCAAAGGTATCCGCGTAAACGCCATCGGACCCGGCACCATCATGACGGAAATGGGGCGCTCGATTCTCTCGGATGAAGCGCAGCAGCAGCGCGTTCTTAGCCGCACGCCGATGGGGCGAATCGGCGCATCCGAAGAAATCGCCAATGTCGCCGTGTTTCTCGCGAGCGAACAATCGTCGTATATCACCGGCCAAACCATCTATGCCGACGGCGGTCGGCTGGTACTGAACTACACCGTGCCTGCTATCGAATAAATCCCCTCTGGAAGTCGCCTGTGAGTGCGTTATTTAGGTGCGCCTCCGACGTTACGATCTGAGCTGTACAAAAACACCCTGGTGTATGTGCATTTTTCACCGTTTCCGAGCAGCGCTGCTCCGCCTAGCATGCCTCCGCGCACTATCGCCGTGCATACAAAGCCCCTAAATAAACCAAAACGTATGGAGTGAGCGAAAGTCGCGCAGCGTTTTTTCCAATTGACGTTTATTTAATAAGAAGCCAGTTCGAGCACACCTTAAAAGCAGTCAGGACAGGTACGGCGGGACGCCTCGCCATCAGAGCGCTTATGGGTCAACCAAACGCTCTGAGGATAAAAATAATTTCCTTCCCAGGAGCAATCTATGCGTAGTTTGAAATCAAAACAAAAACCCATTGCAAAAATGATAGCGGCAACGCTGGCGCTGATGACTTATGGCGGCGCAGTACATGCGCAAAAAGCGTTGGAAGAAGTGATTGTCACCGCGCAGAAAAAAGATGACACGCTGCAAACCATACCCATGGCGGTTAACGCCGTGACTGCGGAAACGATTACCAAGTACAACCTGCTCGACTTCAAGGATATTCAAACTGTAACGCCGGGTTTATCGATTAAAGCGCAGGACAGCCGTACCTATTCCGTGGCATTGCGCGGGTTGAGCGTTTTAACAGACAGCGGCTTTAGCCCGAGTGTGGCGATTTACTGGAACGAGGTTAGCTACGACATCGATAGTGCATTCAAAGCGATGTACGACGTCGGTCAGATCGAAGTTCTGCGTGGCCCGCAAGGAACCTTGCGCGGCGATACGTCACCTTCCGGCGCCATTACCATTGTTACCAAAGCCCCGAGTTTTAATGAAATCGAGGGTACAGTCGAACAAACCTTCGGCGAACGCAGCCTGTCGAATTCGCAGTTCGGTGTCAGCCTGCCGATTATCGAAGACAAGTTGGCATTACGTGTCGCAGGTATTTACGACTACAACAAAAACGACGGTATCGAAAATATTGTTAACGGCCAGGAAAATTCGGTGATGACCCGAAGCGGTCGTGTCACTTTAGGTCTGCGTGCTACCGACACTCTAGAAGCGCAGTTGATCTATCAATATCTGGAAGCGAATAACTCCGGGCTTGGTCCCATGAGTGGCTGCGGCACGGGTTTAGGTAATGTAACGACGTGTCTGGATCCATTCGATCGTAAGTCGATAGCGGCAATTAAATCGGACACGTTCCAACGCCGCGAAGTCACTGCATTGCGATTCGAATGGGATTTAGGTGCCTCCACTTTGACCTCTATCACCGGTTACCAGGATCAATTCAACGATGTGTTGCGCAGCGGCGATGAGGCCAATATGTTGCCGCCGACAGGACCGGCCGGCCCCACGACTGTGCCTTATCAGCGTGTGGATACCAACCGTCATGATTTTACGCAAGAGTTTCGTTTGTCCTCCAACGATGCTGATTTTTACAACTGGACGTATGGACTCTATGCCAGCCGTGTCAGAGCAACGACATATGTCGATGGGGTAACGGTTCTGCGGGGATTTGTGAATTTTCCGCCGGCACCTTTCCCGGTTGGTTATATAACCATTCCCACGCCTCAAGTTTTTGTCGCGAGTGGTGCCGAAGGCTATGCGGGCTTTATGAACCACAGCTTTGCATGGACCGACGAGTGGGAATCGCAGATTGGTCTGCGTTATCAATCGTCGCGTAGCACCACGCATCTCACAGGTCCGGTGACGTTTGGACCAGTGGCGGCCACGAATGAAGATCTGACCGGAAGTCTGAGTACGTCGTATCAAATCACAGACGATGTCCGTCTCTATGCCACCTATGGTCGTTCGTTTCGGCCCGGTGGTTTCACCACAGCCCCGCAAACGCCTAACAGCTTGACGGAGTATGCGCCTGAGACCTCCGATTCAATCGAGCTGGGTTTCAAAAGCCGTTTTGCTGACGGCCGCGTGCAGCTGAACGGTAACGTTTATTTCCAAAAGTATAAGGATTTCCTCGCCAGAACTTCCCAGGGCATTCGTACCGTCGATCAGTCGATCGATCCGAATACCGGGTTGCCTAGCCTTACTCAGGCGACCAACTTTCTGGCTTACAACACCGATGCCGAAGTCAGTGGCGCAGAGCTGCAGCTCGATGCTTTGCTCACAGACGACTGGCAACTCGGCTTAGGTGTTTCGTATACGGATGCCAAAATCACAAGCGGTGAGGCGCCTTGCAACATTTATGTCAATGGCATCGTGCAAAACCCGGCACCTGGTACCGAGGTCAACTACTGCGAAGCACATGGTCGTCTGACCGGTGAGCCGAACTGGGCGGCCTCGCTGACGTCGGAATATACGATGCATTTTGGCGCCGTCGATTCCTACATACGTGGTCTCTACGCATTCCAGAGCGGCCGTTCCGACGATTCGCTGCCCAACAGCGTTCTCGATACCAGCAGCTATGGCGTGTTCAACCTGTTCCTCGGGGTTCGCGATCCGAAGAAAACCTGGGAGGTTAGCGTGTGGGCGAAAAACCTGTTTGATAAGGAACAGCTGATCCGCAATTCGCCGCAGACTACATTTGGCGCTATCGCATTTGAT
>CAMLJR010000052.1 GCA_946480345.1 uncultured Spongiibacteraceae bacterium | reverse complement strand
TTCGCTGTAATAGCGGTGTCATCCACGTACTCGCCAGCTGTGGATTGATCGCGAGCGACAGCACAACCCGAAACTGCACCTACTACTAATGCACCTGCGGTCATCGTTGCAAACATCAATCTTTTAATCGATTTCATCTTTTAATCCTCTTACTGTTTAAGAAAAACGCGACGATTCAAAACGAAAAACCGATCGCGGCACCTACCAATACCAACACCAACAACACTACAAACAAGAAGAATAGGAATTTCGCAATGCCAGCTGCGCCCGATGCGATTCCGGTAAATCCAAAAATACCGGCAATTACCGAAATTACCGCGAATATCAAAGCCCACTTCAACATAACTGTTCTCCTCTATCGCTCTTTTAAACCAGGGTGACTCTTTTGAATTTTTCCGGCTAATCGCCTATTTGTTGCCGTCTCTTTTCTATCAAAAGCGATACGAAATCGTCAGCGAACCAAACTCATCAGGCTCTTCCTGATCCTTAAATTCACGAGATCGGTAAATTTCCGTCAAAGTGAATCGCCATCTATTCCAACCCATGACGATGCCTCCCTGCGCTTCGGCAACCCAATCCTTTTTATCGACGCTGTGACTATCGCCATCGTCGTTACCGTCGAGAAAAATATTGTGGTCGACGTAACGGCCGTGGCCGCCGACAAATAGGTACCAATAGAACGATTGGCTTGTCTGAAAGTAATGCGAACCTGCGGCATTTGGTCTGATAAGCGGCGGCCCCGCATCCGCGTTCAAACCATCGCCGAGACGGAAGGTAAAACCGCCACCGGCGTAGCGCTGCGATGTACCTACCATTGCGCCAACGCGCGGGACCACATCGAAATGATTACTGACGATCGGAACAATCCACTCGTGCTGATATTGGAGATCGACCGTCGTTTCGTTGTGAAGCTGGTTATCCCAACCTTTCGGCTCATCCGAATCGGTAATTTCGTGCACCCACTTTTGCACTTCCTCAGCTTGAGAATGCGGGCCAACCACGCCAACGATCAACTCCAGTTTATTCAGCTCGCGAATACGCTGATCGGTGGTTTCGGTCAGTAAGCCGAAACTTAAATACATCCAACCCGCATAAGGCCGGTCATCAAGTACCAGCGCGGTTTCCTCGAGATTGCTCGGCGTATACATTTGTTGACCTAGTGTCCAGCCCACTCGTAGGTCATCGCCTTCGTCGTATAGCTGCAGAGCGGATGCGAAGCCTTTTAACCATTGCGGCTGATACGTGTCCGTTACATAGGTAATTTCGGTGCCGTGGGTGTAGTGGGAGTCGCCGCCAGAGCCGAACAGATCGTTTTCCAGCCCTATGGTCAGAACGCCCTTGCCATCTTCGGCAATGACGACCCCCGATTGCATAAAGCTACCCAGGCTTAAAAAAGGCACGAGAAGCATCTGCGCAATATTTTTCTTCCTGGCCATCATCATCGTCCTGTTTTAAACGAGATATTTTGCGGGTGTTAATGCATGCATAAAAACACTCATCAATACACACAGCAAAAACTCAACCAAGATGTCCGTTAATTAAAAATTTTTCGCATTCGCATCATTTTTTGGTGATTGAGGCAAAAAATATTTGGTATTTATCGCGAAGGGAGGATATTTACTTGCCGGGCTGGAAATTGTGCGGGCCGTATTGTCATCGTTGCAAATAGACGAGCGGCGGAAATCGACTCATTTCAACTGTGTTGTAAAAACTACAGCTAGCTACGTCGACGCTTCGAAGCTGCCTCTGAAGCTACCGCTTTCTTCGAGGACGATTTTTTTGCAGTGGATTTTTTTGCAGGAATAGTGGAACTCTTGTTTCTCGTTCCACGTCGTTTAGGTTTTTCCTCGTCTTTCTTGTCCGTAGAGACAGATTTTTGCGCGGGAGCGGCACCGCCCTTTTTTTGCAAACTCTTTTTCAGAAGATCCATGAAATCAACGACGTTACTCGCCGTTGTTTCTTCTGCAGCATCCTCTTCTGGTTCCTGTACCAGCCCTTTATTGCCGGCGATACGTTTTTCCACGAGTGCGACCAAGCGCTCGCGATAATCGTCGATGTACTTTTCTGCCTGCCAAGGCACAGTCATCGAGTCGACAAGCTTGGTCGCCATATCGATTTCGGCTTGCGATATTCGGAACTTCTTAAAATCGCTCTCGGGAAACTGAAACTCATCTCGGCTGACGATTTCCTGGTGGAATCTCAGCAAATTGAGAATCAGCATGTCGTCTTCGGCTAGGACGATACAAAGATACCGCCGAGTACGGATGATGACATGACCGATGCCGCCGCGATTCTTTTCCTTGAGCGTTTCGCGCAGCAGAACATAACCCTTTTCGGATTTTTTACCGGGTAAAAGATAATACGGCTTCTCGAAAAACATCGGCGAGATAAGCTGCCGGTCAACAAATGCTTCAATCTCGATAGTTTCTTTTCCCTCGGGTGCAACTTTCGCAATATCGTCCTTACTCAGAATCACATAATTGCCTTTTTCGTATTCAAAGGCCTGAACAACGTCATTCCAAGGCACTTCTTCGCCGGTTTCCGCATTCACTCTTTCATAACGAATCGGTGTATTGCTGCGACTGTCGATCATCCGAAAATGGAGATCGACACGCTTTTCCGCCGATTGCAGTACGACGGGGATATTGAGTAACCCGAAGGAAATTGTGCCGTTCCATATCGGTCGCTTCATCGCTGTATCGCTTCAATGAAATTGATGATGCCTTCGAAGGGAATGAGCACCAATCGTGCCAGCGATTCGGCGCAGCGATTGCATATTTATCGTCACGTCGCGCTACTTATTTAATTAGAAGGCGCTCGAATCTTTAACCATAGGTGAAGTCATGTCTCACTCCCCTGTTCATTGCCCTCTTTGTAATGCGACGAAACCCACCGGTCTCGGGCTCGTGATTTACGATGGTTCGGCGCTTGTCGAATTTCGCTGTAAACAATGCGGCGAATTATTTGCTTGCGCCGATCAACGTGAGCAGGAGCTCGTACAGCTCAGCGCTGATAGCGATGAAGATACTGATTTTAGTGCCGCATCGAAGCAGGCTTAGGCTTAACGATGTTCCCAGAGGTTGGGCTGGAGAGCTATCGAGGATTTGTGTCGTTTCCTTCCGCTCCAAGCAATAACCGTGAGTCCGACGTCCACGAGTTAAACACGTTAAAGGAAGTACACATGAGCGAGTTTCGCGATGTGATTCTCTATTCACAGAACCATAAAAATCCAAACGCAACACCATCGCTCGCAAACCTAACCGATCACAACAAAGTCAGTCAGGCGTATGTTGCCACTGCCGCAGCGAAGATTCTCGGCTGCGATTATGCGGGTGAGTTGAGCGCTGAAGAATATAATGCTCGTGCATCCAGCGCGGGACCTTCTTATTTCATCCCGATCGATACATTAACCGCGGCGGAAGCAAAGCAGCTGGGCATTGAGAGTGAGGATCAGCTGTTGGGCGGATATGTGCCGCATTCGTTTATGACGACGAAAAGTATTACGCATCCGCTGATCGGAACGGCCGCAGTCGCCCCTATTGGCTGGACAGACGAATTTCCGTTTGCTGTGGGTACTGCGGTGCTCGATGGTTATACGGTTTTCAGTCGAGCCGATGCACGTGAAGCTGCGGAAAGATTGCTGCTTAATAATTCAGTACGCCTGAAGCGCTCACTCGGCATCGGCGGACAAGGACAACAATTGATACGCCACATCGGCCAGCTCGATGCGGCTCTGGAAAAAATCGATGCTGCCGAATTGGAACAATACGGGCTCGTTCTAGAGCAGCATCTCGACGCCGTCGAGACATTCAGTATCGGACAAGTAACACTCGCTGGAATCACCATCGCCTATTACGGTACCCAATATCTCACCGACAACCATCGCGGCAATGCGGTGTATGGAGGTTCGACATTGCATATTGTACGCGGCGATTTACAAACTTTACGCGCGAGGCGGTTGCATCCCGCGTTGCGCATTGCCGTCGCGCAGGCATGTTGTTACAACGAGGCAGCCGATAAGTATCTGTCGCTGAAGGCGTCGCGTAGAAATTACGATGTCGCGCAGGGATTTGATCGCAATAGACTCAGACGCTCCGGCGTATTGGAGCAATCGTGGCGAATTGGCGGCGCAACGCCAGCGGAATTAGCTGCGATCGAGGCCATGCTTAAAGATGCCGAGCTTAATGAAATATCGGTATCGACTCGTGAACGTTACGATTTAAACGATCCACCTCCACATGCAATGATTTATTTTCGCGGCGAAGACTCTGAAGTCGGCGCTTTAACTAAATATTGCACGATAGATGGTTATGGACATTTTTCTGAATGAACTGTGCATCGGCGTCGAGGAGGAGCAGCTCAATGCAACAATGCTGCGCCCTTCGCCGAAATTACCCGGCATTTTATTTGTACACGGCTGGGGCGGCAGTCAATCGCAGGATTTATCGCGCGCACGCGAAGTGTCGGGCTTGGGTTGCGTCTGCCTGACATTCGATTTACGCGGTCATGATCTTGGTTCCGAAAAATCTCGAACGGTATCGCGCGCCGAGAATATACGCGACCTGCTGGCTGCCTACGATTGGCTCGCTGCGCAATCGATAGTCGATCCCAATGCTATCGCGGTTATAGGTATCAGTTATGGTGGATATTTAGCATCGATACTAACGTCGCTGCGCAATGTTCGCTGGTTAGCGTTGCGTGCACCCGCACTCTATAAGGACCCGGGATGGGAGTTGCCCAAACGCCAACTTCACGCCGATCAGGATTTAAATACGTACCGCCATCAAAGAATTTCGGAAGAAGAAAACAAGGCGCTGAAAGCATGCGCTGCTTTTCGGGGTGATGCGCTTATTGTCGCCTCGGAAAAAGACGACATTATTCCTCACAAAGTTATCGAAAATTATATTGCAGCGTTTTCGAATGTACGTTCGCTCACATCCAGAACGATTAGCGACGCCGACCATAGCCTGTCGGAAAAACATGCGCAGAAATCCTATACCACCATTTTGATCAGATGGTTGACTGAAATGGTGGTAGGCGCACGCGAAAGCTCTGCAACAACGCAGATCGAACAACTAAAAAATAGCTAGAGACTTAAAGCTCCAGCGTGCCGTGTTTGCCCAGTTTTTCCGCCGCATTTTCACCCGTCATCGCGGCTTTGGCGGTTTTCAATAATTGCACCATGCGGCTTGAGGTCGAATCCCAATATTCGGCCAACTGCACTTCTACACGTATCAGCGTCAAATTGGGATCGTCGATACCGCGTGAAAACCAGGCTTTATCGAGGGGACGCCACAGTTTCATATAGAGGGCACGGTCTCTAATCAATGTGGCATGGCCGGAAAGCGACGCATAAAAGCCGTGCTTTGGCTCAGCAAAACTGACGTTAACCAGAGGCTCATCCAGCAGCTCATGCGTGACTTCAGAATGAAGAGCAGCAAAGAACCAGAGCACGCCATCGGCATCTATTTCGCGCGCCGTCATTGGTCGACTGGTGAGCATTCCGTTTTCGTCGATAGTGGTAAACATGCCAATTTTGACATCGTCGATTTTCTTCCACAAATCACTAAGAGATAACGCTGTTGAATTCATAATAACTCTCCATCTTGACCGCAAAGGATTGCCGCTTTGGCACATTCACTGCAAAGCATAGAACGCACCGATTCGTGTAATTTTGAATTGCTGATTGCGTAAATTCGATGGTACGCGCATTGCTATTTCATTAGGGAGCGTGCGCGGCGGCGTCAAGCTACTTCAGGCTGGGATTCGCATGTAATGATGATGTCCGTCTAACGCGTAATGGTACCTCGTTTGATTTTTCTGCAACCGGATAAGGTCTTGAAGGTGTCGCCGATGAAAATGCTTTTTGAAAATGTGCCATCGAGTGAGTGCGTGCTAAGCCAAGTCCGCAATCAAACGCCCGGCCAACCCGAGAGGCCATCACCGGATGGTCCGCAGGAAGTCCCTCCAGGCTATCCGTCGACGACACCTACGCCCACTCCCTACCCCGAGCATCCCGTGCAACCGGAAACACGGCCGCAAACACCGCCAGAAGTGCCTCAACCCGATCCAGCACCGATGCCGGGGCATACACCACCGCACGCAAAAACGGTGCGTTTTATCTATCGAAATAAATCATGGACTGTGCGCCGCACACAATTGCGATTAGCCGTATCGAATAAAGCGACCGACGTTAAGGACTAGCGATTGCGTTTCCAATGAAAATATTTCACTGCAGTTGTGAAAAACAAAATCGGCTTTTCTTTGATAGCGTTGTATGTACGGTATGTGCTCGACTCGTCGGCTATTGCCCGGAACGCGATGCGATGCAGGCGTTCGACCCCACCGACGACGTTAATTTATGGACAACGCAGAACGGGGAACAATGGCGTCAATGCGGAAATTATGCGACCCATCAGGTATGTAATTGGATGGTGCCCGCTGAGGACCCCAACCCACTCTGCCTCGCTTGTCGATTAAATGCAGTCATTCCCGATCTTTCCATACCCTTGAATATCAATTATTGGCGTGCAATGGAGCGTGCGAAGCGCCACGCGCTTTACAGCATATTGACGTTAAATTTGCCGTTGGTAAGCAAACATATCGACCAAGAGCGCGGGCTTCTGTTTCATTTCATGACTGACCATGAACCCGCCTCGGAGTTTACGGAGCTGCTGGAAGGTCAGGAGCGCGTTTTTACCGGTCATAACGACGGAGAAATCACCGTTAATCTCGCGGAAGCCGATGACGTCGCCCGTACCCGCATGCGCGTTAAACTCGGCGAAGCGTATCGGACTTTACTTGGGCATTTCCGACACGAGATCGGCCATTACTATTGGTTCCGTTTAATTAGCAAGAACCGTAAACGATTGGAACGTTTTCGCGAGATATTTGGCGATGAACGTCTGGATTATTCCGTTGCTTTAAAACGCCATTACGATGAAGGCGCGCCAGCCGACTGGAGCGATCGCTACATCAGCCCTTACGCTTCGATGCATCCGTGGGAAGATTGGGCGGAATGTTGGGCGCATTACATGCACATGCTCGATACTCTTGAAACGGCGCAGGTATTTTCCCTCAGCATCGATACGCCTGTACCTTCAGTGGCGTTGCCTACAACGCAACGCGATAACACGATAATCAGCGCAATGCTAAAAGATTGGGTACGGTTATCGATTGCGTTGAACGAGCTTAATCGGAGTATGGGGATGCCGGATGCGTATCCGTTCATCATCAATGCCGAGGTTCAAAAGAAACTGAAATGGATTCACCGAATCATTGTCGGTAAAAATTAAGATCCGCACGAAAAAATTACTTAACCTTTATTTTTTATCAGTCCGCGGCAATTACTCACCGCGAGGAAGAACTGTAAGGCAATTAATGCAAACGCATCGGTATGAATTCCCCATAGCACCCACAGCACATTGCTCAGCATAAAAAACCAAAATCCAATTTCTCTCCTCGATTTTCGGCTGCTCGCCACCAACCATGCCGCAATAACGGTAACAATAAGCGCTGGCCACTGCATTAAATCCAGCCAATTTGAAACATCGTCCATAAGTTTCCTGTTCGAAGAGGGCTTAAATTAGCGAAGAGCTTGGTTGATTAATTGAAATACGCATTGAGTAAAAACGTAGGGCACCCCTGCATGGGCGCCCTTACCAGTTACAACTACTGACGAGTAATCGGCTGCTGACTAATGGATTTGTTTTCGCCGGCGTCACGTTGACGATTCTGGGTGTCGTTTGCACGTTGCGCGTCTTGATGATCGGGCTTGCTTAGATCCCATTGATCGCGCCGCGATACATTAATACGATTTTGCACATCTTTGACACCGCTGCATGCATCCGCCATATCCTCTGCGCGATGCTTCTGCATTCGATCGGCAACAGAGCCTTCCAGCGTCACAACACCGCTTTTAACCGAGATCGAAATTTCCGATGCATCGATATGGGGATCTCGCTCAAGCCGCTCGCAGATATCCTCGCGCAATCGTTCATCCGAACGTTCATAACCTTTCGGCCCTCTCCCTGCGTAACTGTTTTGCGAATAATAATCCTCACCGGAACGATAGGGTTGGTGCGAGCTCTGCAAATGATCCGCCGAAAGACCATACGCACCACGAGTACGATTACCTTGATACGCCTGCCCATATTCATTCTGATCATGCGATGGATGATGTTGCCAGCTCCGCTCGAAATCGCGCGCCGAGTACGGGTAGCCGTGATAAGACTCACGAGGCTCACCATACTGACGAGCGTTACGGTCCCACGAACGGCTCGCGCCGGGATAAACGTAATGCGAGTCCTGCGGATTAAAATTGGGAAAATCCGCGAGATTTTGGCGATTCGGTCGCCATTGCGCCCGTTCGCCTTGCCCTTGATTTTGATTCCAGCCATTTCCTTGCGAGCGACCGCTATAGTATTCGTACGCCGATCCTCTTTGTTGGCGCGCATAACGATCCCAACCTTCGGGTGCATCGCGCCAGCCGCTGGCCGACGGTGAATATTGGCGAGCTTCGTATGGATAGTCGTTCTGCTCAAACGCGCGATGACTTGAGCGATCGCGCCTCCGATAATCGTCGATTTCACGCTGTGACAAATTTTCGCGCCAACCATCGTCCTCATCTCCATAAGAAGAAGCATACGTGTTCGGCTGGCCTAACGAATAATCGGGCTGACCTGGTTCTCCATACGCCCGCTCTTGGTCGCGACCTTGATCGCGGCGCTTGTAGTGATCCGTTTCGTTTTGCGACGTGTGGGAAAAACGATTCATGGAAAAGTCTCCTTTATCAGGCCAGGGGAGGCTGTACCGAGCGATGCGATGTACTTTACCGATTGCGCTCAATACTTTTTAACTAACCTCCCCTAAGCATTAATGGCGAACGTCGTAGTATGAGTTCACCGTTTGTATCCACATTGGATCAGTCATATCCGGCCAATCGTCTTTATCGAATCCCGGCGCAGCTTTCAGTTGCTCTTTCGATGCGTTAAGCACAAAAGCGTGACGCTCGGTATCAAGCCGCAGAGCGTGCCACGGAATGGCAAAGAGTTTTTCGCCCATGCCGAGAAATCCACCGAAGGACAGCACGGCATAAGCCACTTTTCCGGTTTGCATATCCAGCATGATTTCTTTGATTTCGCCGAGTGTTTCACCGGCAGCGTTGTAAACATCATCACCAATCAAGGTGTGTGCGCCCATCAGAGAAGGACCAGGTCCGGTTTTTCCTCTGAAGCGCTTGTACATGCCATATGTATCACGTGATAAATAGCTCATGATTTCTACTCCTCGTTAATGAACATTCGTGTTTCGTCATCTGATGAGTCGTCGATCGCATACCTTTGGACAAGAACGACGCGCAGCGAGTTCTGCATTTTCTATTCCACGGGTTAACTAAGGAGTTAGTACGCTTATTAAAATCTCATCTGATTTAAAAAAAGAAAAATATTCAATATCGGTTGAAATGATTATTTTTTTTACCTCCTACTAAACGCCATATAGTTCGGCTCCAGCGCCAATAAAAATAATAAAACTTTTAAAACTTTGTTTTTGTTCACATCATTGTTGCTGCTATGGATGACGACAGGCGTTTGGCACGATCTTGGCAATCTATTTATCGCGGTTGCAAGCCGCGTAAAGATGCGTGGCCAATGAATGTGACTGCCGCGTTTACCACACAACACGAGAGGAAACTCAACCATGAGCACTGTGAAAGCGATCGCTAGAAAATCGGCTGTCTCAGTATTTGCCGCAATGATTGGTTTAGCTGTTGGCGCTAATGCGTTTGCTGCAGACCCTACTTATAAAGCAGCAAAAGACAGAGCCGAAGCCAACTACGATGCCGATAAAGCGCGTTGTGATGCGTTAAGCGGCAATGACAAAGACGTGTGTATGGAAAAAGCCAAGGCAATGAAAAATGAAGCCAAAGCCGACGCCAGCGCCACTCATAAAACCAAGGAAGCCAAACATGAAGCCAGAGAAGAGCGTAACGAGGCTGAATACAAAGTAGCTAAAGAGAAGTGCGATGTACTGAAGGGCAATGAAAAGGACGCCTGTGTAGATCGTGCTAAAGCGACTTATAACCAGTAATCACCACGCTGGTTTATAAATCGTGCAAACAAACCGGGGTTTTACCCCGGTTTTGCATTTCACGAGAAATATGCGGAGGTTAATCATGCGTGGCAGCAAAGAGACCTATACGAACAAGCAAAAGCGCAAGGCTGAACATATCGAAGAAGGCTATGAGAGTCGTGGTGTCAGTAAGCATGAAGCAGAACGACGTGCATGGGCCACTGTGAACAAGGAGTCCGGCGGTGGCAATAAATCCGGCAGCGGGCGTGGAAAAGCCGATAACCACACATCGTCGAGCCGAGGCGGCCGCATTGGCAGTGCACATCGAAGTGCGGCCTCACGCAGCGCTGCGGCGAAAAAAGGCTGGGAAACGCGGCGTGCCCGCGCGCACTAAGACGTAAACGATCCACCGTTTGCCAACCACGATCGATTCGCGGAGAAACATCATGGCAAAAATACTCGTTGTTTTTTATTCGATGTATGGCCATACGGAAACCATGGCGAAAGCGATAGTGGATGGCGCGAAAACCATCGCGGACAGCGCCGTAATACTGAAGCGCGTACCCGAATTAATGCCACAGGAAATATTGGAAAAATCTGGGGCAAAAAAGCCTGATGAATCGATCGGCATTGCCGCACCCAACGAACTTGCCGATTACGATGCAATCATCGTCGGCACGCCGACGCGCTTCGGCAATATGTGCGCGCAAATGCGTAATTTTTTCGACCAAACCGGCGGGCTCTGGGCAAAGAACGCACTGGTGGGAAAAGTTGGCAGCGTGTTCACATCGAGCAATACCCAGCATGGCGGTCAGGAAAGCACCATCCTTTCTGTCCATACCACCCTGCTGCATCATGGAATGTTAATTTGCGGTGTGCCATACACTTGTAAGGAGCTATCGGTTTCAAATGAAATTTGCGGCGGCTCGCCTTACGGCGCCAGCACTATCGCCGGCAGCGATGGGAATCGTTCGCCCTCAGCCGCTGAGCTCGAGATAGCCAAGTTTCAAGGACAGCGCGTGGCGGAAGTAGCGAAGCGGCTTTTCAGTTAGTTATTTTCAACACACTATCCGATCATCAAAGCCAATAGGAAAACATACTGGCCGCCCATTGTCGCAAGCGGGCTAGCGGCGATCTTTTTTTCCAGCTCTCACGCGTGACAGAAATCGATTTTTCGACATCGTGAGCAAATAATTTCTCCATCTCAGTACCGAAATCATTGCCCAGCACTACGACATTTAATTCTCGATTATGCAAGAAGCTGCGCATATCCATATTCGTTGAACCCACGGTTGACCAAACGCCATCGATGACAACCGTTTTTGCATGGAGTAATGCATCGTGTCTTTCGTAAATTTCGACGCCACAGTTCAACAAATGCGAGTAATGCGCCCTTCCCGCCTCGAAGATCATCCATACATCGCTAAATCCAGGCAACACGAGTTTTACCTCGGCCTGTCTTTTCTCTGCGTTGCATAGCTCATTAATCAACTGATCATCCGGTGAAAAATAGGCCATCGTAATATGAACCGATTTCTGTGCGCTTTTAATCGCCATTAGAAAATCGTTATAGATAATATTTTTTTCGTCGCCAGGCCCGCTCGCAATGACGCGAAGGATTTTATCTCCGGCGCGCGTCAGCTTTGGATAGTAGTCGTTCTGAATGGGAACAGGCAGCGGCTCTTCTCCCGCTTCAATTTTTTCTTCCTGCAACGTATTCCAGGTAGCGAAGAAGACTCGTTGCATTTCCGCCACAGCGGGGCCGGTAACTTTTATCTGCGTATCGCGCCAACCATTCTGGGATGGCGACGTATTCTTCGGGGCATTTTTACTCTTCTTAGCCGACGACAGCACCTGGGCAGAGCCGCGCGAGTACACCGCGCTGATATTAATACCGCCAGTGAACGCTATTCTTCCGTCAACAACGACTAACTTGCGATGATCGCGGTTATTGATATCGAGAATTTTCCCTTCTGCGGGATTGATGGGATTAAAAACCGCAACCTGTACGCCCGCCTCGCGCATTTCATCGAAAAACTCCTGAGGCGTATTAATCGATCCAACGCTGTCGTAAATCAGCTTAACTTTTACACCTTCTTTTTGCTTTTTTATCAAAAGATCTTTCATTTTATTGCCAAGTTCATCCTGATCGAAAATGTAAATTTCAACATTTATCGAGTATTTGGAACCGCCTATATCCGAGAAAACCTGCTCGAAAGTGGCTGGTCCATCGATCAGCAATTTAACTTCATTATCTTCGATAGGGAGCGGTTCGCCTGATTTGGCGATTACGCCGAGGTGTTTTTTTATTAGTTCTTTTTTTTCGTCGCCTATTTCCCGACTTACCGTGTTTATATTGCGCCTTTCGGCGTCGTTGGATTTTTCGCGAATGAGAATGCTACGGGGCTGCGCCGTTTCTACCGGGCTTACCTGGGGTAAGGTCTTACACGAAACCAATACGCCGATAGCCAGGAAAAGCCAAGTAAGCGGGTTAAATCCTTGCGTTGTTTTTCTCATCGGATAATCTCGGTTATAAATCCCTCGATTTAAAACATCCGTTCCGATACGTTTCTTGTTCAACTAGAGCATACGCAAGTTCGAAGCCAATTTTAATGGCACGCGCGTTGCTCCTCCGTATATGCACCAATATTTTAATATTTATATGGAGATCGATATGACTACCCCCCGTACACAATCTTCTTCAGCTAAAACCACGAAAAAATCTGCCGACACCCAAAACGCCATCAAGCTGTTGATGGCTGACCACCGCAAGGTGGAAGCATTATTTGAGGAATTTGAAAAATCAAAAAGCGACGAAAAACGCGGCCGAATCGTTCAGGAGATTTGCGCAGAACTTACGATACACGCCGATTTGGAGGAGAAGGAATTTTATCCCCGTGTAAAAAAGGAGATAAAGGAAGCTGAAGATCTTGTGGATGAAGCAAAAGTAGAACATTCATCGCTGCGCTGGTTGATTCAGCAACTTCAAAGCGCCGACCCATCCAGTGACCTATACGAAGCAAAGGTTACTGTGCTTAAAGAATACGTAGAGCACCATGTAAAAGAAGAAGAGAAGGAAATGTTTCCTAAGGTAAAGAAAAGCGATATCGATATTGAAGCACTAGGGGAAACCTTACAAAGCGCCAAGCTCGCTTTGCAAAAAAAACTTAAGCTAAATTAACTCGCTGCTATTTCCTTCCCTTTTTCGTCGAAGTTACTTCGATAAATACAGGGGGGAAATAGCAACTTCGTCCCAAACCTGAAGATTAGTCCTATATGACCAGTTATTCATAACTCACTGGCATAAATTCTGCATTTTCAAGCTCATCAATAAATTGATTTTTCGCGCCTTAAGAGAGTCTCTTAGGGCGCGTCATTATCGAATGGATTTTTGCATGAATCAGCCGGCAGACCGTCTTATTTCAGCCCCGCAGCATGCACTCGGTGCTTTTTTCGATGGGCGGGGCGTGCACTTTGCGGTTTTTTCCGAGAATGCCGAAAAAATTGAGCTTTGCATTTTCGATCACGGCGGCCGCGAGCGAGCGCGTCACAGCATGCCCGAATGCACCAATGGGGTATGGCACGGTTATCTTCCGGGTGCACTGCCGGGTCAGCAATACGGTTACCGGGCTTATGGTCCATACGAGCCACGGCATGGCTTGCGTTTTAATGGGCATAAGCTGCTACTCGATCCTTACGCACGTCAAACCGCAGGCGAACTGCGCTGGCATGATGCACTGCATGCTTACCGAATCGGTTCGCCTCGCGCGGATCTATCGTTCGATCGCCGTGACAGCGCAGCGTATATGCCGAAAGGCATCGTAGTTACCGATAATTTCGATTGGGGAAATGATCGACCACCACGCATACCCTGGTCGGAGACCGTGATCTACGAAATGCATGTGCGCGGTTTCAGCAAATTAAATCAGAATTTTCTGGAGCACGATCGCGGAACATTCGGCGCATTGGGGCAACAGGCCAGCATCGATTATCTGCGCGGCCTTGGCGTAACGGCGATCGAGCTGATGCCGATTCATTTATTCGCGCGCGATCGATATTTGCTGGAAAAAAATCTGACGAATTATTGGGGCTATAACACACTCAACTACTTTTCGCCGGACCCCGCCTATCTCTCCGATAACACGCTGGGGCAGATTAAATGGGCGATACAACAACTGCACGCTGCGGGTATCGAGGTCATTATCGATGTGGTTTACAACCACACCTGCGAAGGCAGCGAGCTTGGGCCCACGCTATCGCTGCGCGGATTGGATAACAGCTCTTACTATCGCCTGCTACCCGATGACCCGCGCTATTACATTAACGACACCGGCTGCGGCAATACGCTGAATTTTAGTCATCCGCGTGTTATTCAACTCACGATGGATTCGCTGCGTTACTGGGTGCGCGAATTTCATGTCGATGGTTTTCGTTTCGATCTCGGTGTCACGCTCGGCCGCGAATCATACGGTTTCGATCCCCACAGCGGTTTCTTCGATGCATTGCTGCAAGATCCTGAACTCGCGCAAGTTAAATTGATTTCCGAACCGTGGGATATCGGGCTTGGTGGTTTTCAGATCGGCAATCATCCACCCGGTTTCGGCGAATGGAACGGCGTATTTCGCGACGATGTTCGCCGCTATTGGCGCGGCGATGAAGGCTATCGCGGAGCGTTCGCGCAACGGCTGCAAGGCTCCGCGGAAATGTTCGACCATCGCAAACGCCATCCCTGGGCTTCGATTAATTTCGTCACAGCACATGATGGCTTCACCTTGCGCGATCTTGTCAGCTACAACGGCAAGCACAACGATATCGAGGGCGTCGATGACCCCGGCGGTCCCGACGAAAACCTCAGTAATAATTGGGGCGTGGAGGGCGAGACCGACGATGAGGCCGTGCTGCGACAACGCGAAAAAATCGTTCGTAATTTTATCGCGACCATGCTCGTCGCCCACGGTACGCCCATGCTATTGGCCGGGGACGAATTCGGACAAACGCAAAACGGCAATAACAATGCGTATTGCCACGACAGCGAATTAAGCTGGCTCGACTGGACGTTGCTCGGCAGCGAACGCGGGCGCGTCTTACACGATTTCGTAGTACGCATGATCGCGTTGCGCAAACGCTATCCACAATTGCGCGACGCGTATTTTCGCGCTGGCGACACACCCATCGCCGGCGATATGACGGCGCTGTTGTGGTTCGACGAGCGCGGCAATCCATTGGCAATTCATGACTGGAACAATACCACCGCGCGATTGCTCGGCCTTCGTCGCGCGCGCAACCTGGATAATGGCCGTGTCGAAACGATGATCATATTGGTGAATTCGGATACGGTGGCGCACACGTTTAAATTGCCTCCCCCAACGATGAATTACACCGTGCTGGCCGATACCGATGACGCCGATTTAAGCGAATATCCGTTGAACGATAACTGCTACGAAGTCGCCGAGTTTTCACTGGTATTGCTGGTAGCCGAAATCGAAGCGCAACAACTCATTGATATGAACGCTCAACCTATAGCCATGGAGAACGACTCCGGCAGTAATGCATCGCCGGAAACTGATGCATCCGAGGAGGAATAGTTATGCCAGCGCAATATATTTACCCCCTACCCTTCGGCGCCGAATTAATCGCACCTAATCGCACGCGGTTTCGCTTGTGGGCGCCGAGCGCCCAATCCGTTTCAGTCGTACATGGTGAGCAAGTTACGCCGATGCAACGAGGCCGAAATGGCTTTTTTGAAACCGATATCGAATGCGGCGCCGGTGCGCGATATCGCTATCGCATCGACGATTCCCTCGACGTGCCGGATCCTGCTTCTCGTCTGCAAGATAGCGATGTGCACGATCCCAGCGTGGTGGTCGATCCGAAAAAATTCCAATGGCAGTGCGACACTTGGTTGGGTCGGCCCTGGCATGAGATGGTGATTTATGAGTTGCACGCGGGATGCAGCGATGGTTTTGTCGGCGTGCAAAAACAATTGCAGCAGCTGGTAGAGTTGGGCATCACGGCCATCGAGTTGATGCCGATTGCCGATTTTCCCGGTCAGCGCAATTGGGGCTACGACGGCGTGCTGCCGTTCGCCCCCGATAGCAGCTACGGTACACCGGATGAATTAAAACGTTTGATCGATAGCGCGCATCGTCTCGGTCTTTGCGTCTATCTGGATGTGGTTTACAACCACTTTGGTCCAGATGGGAATTTCCTCCATAGCTACGCGTCGCCGTTTTTCGATCCAGACAAACATTCGCCGTGGGGCGCCGCAATTGATTTTTCGCAACCTCAGGTACGCCGCTTTTTTATCGAAAATGCGTTGTACTGGTTACAGGAATATCGATTCGACGGGCTTCGCTTCGATGCCGTGCACGCGATTAGCGATCCCTTCTGGCTCGACGAAATGGCTGCGGAAATCCGCACTCGCGTTGAGCCAGGCCGTCATATCCATTTAATGCTCGAGAATGAACATAATCGTGCCGAACATTTGCGTGGCGATGGCATAAGTCAGCAGACGCGCGGCTTATATGACGCGCAATGGAATGACGACGGCCACAATGCGCTACATGTTCTACTGACCGGCGAGCACGACAGCTATTACGAAAATTATCGTGAGCTGCCCGCACAAAAACTGGCGCGTTGCCTGGCTGAGGGCTTCGCTTATCAAGGTGAATTTGCGCCGGTGCAACAGCATGTGCGCGGCACGTCGAGTGCACATTTGCCGCCGACGGCATTTGTATTGTTCCTGCAAAATCACGATCAGATCGGCAACCGCGCTTTCGGTGAACGCCTGACCGTTCTTACCGATATCGACAAGCTGCGCGCTGCCGCCACACTATTGTTGTTGTCACCGCAGATTCCGCTGCTATTTATGGGCGAACCATGGGGAGCGCGCACGCCGTTTTTTTTTTCACCGATTTCCACGACGAATTGGCCAACGCGGTTCGCGAAGGTCGCCGACGCGAATTCGCTGCGCTCCCCGCATTCCAGGATCCCGCGCAACGCGAAAAAATTCCCGACCCAAATGCGCTCTCGACGTTTGAGCAATCGAAACCTGATTTCGATGCAGACGATACCTTGCGCGCGAGCTGCCTGAATTTTCATCGGCAGTTGCTGAAGCTGCGTCGCGAGCTGATCGTCCCGCATCTGGTTGGCTGTCGCAGCATTGGCGCCAATGCCATCACCGCGCAGTCCGTGATAGCTCAATGGCAGCTAGGCAACGGCGATCATCTTACTGTTGCAGCCAATTTTGGTAACGATCCAGCTCCGCTCGACACGATAAACGGCGACGTTATTTTTTCCAGCGATGGCGATGGCG
>CAMLJR010000051.1 GCA_946480345.1 uncultured Spongiibacteraceae bacterium | reverse complement strand
TCAATTAGCACTGAACCTTAAAGTCAGGTGAATCAAATGAAAACAGTGGGTTTTGTAGGTTGGCGCGGCATGGTGGGTTCCGTATTGATGGAGCGCATGCAGGCGGAAAAAGATTTCGATGGCATCGAGCCGGTATTTTTCACGACATCGAATGTCGGCGGTGCGGGTCCTGCATTTGCCGGTGGCGCTCCGCTGAAAGATGCGAATTCGATCGACGAGTTGAAGAAACTCGACGCGATTATTTCGTGTCAGGGCGGCGACTACACAACGGATGTATTTCCAAAATTGCGTGCCGCCGGTTGGCAGGGCTATTGGATTGACGCTGCATCGACGCTGCGGATGGAAAATGACGCGATCATCATCCTCGATCCCGTCAACGGCGATTTGATTCGCGATGGCATCAAGCGCGGCGTAAAAAACTTCATCGGCGGCAACTGCACTAACAGCATTTTGCTGATGGGCGTGAACGGCCTGTTCCGCGAAGGCTTGGTCGAGTGGGTCAGCTCGATGACGTATCAGGCAGCTTCCGGCGGTGGCGCGAATCACATGCGCGAATTGCTGAAAGGCATGGGCGTGATTCACTCGGCGGTGGCGAATGAGCTCGCAACGCCAGCGTCGTCAATCATCGATATCGATCGCAAGGTTGCGCAGACCATTCGTCAGGATGTGCCGCACGAATTTTTCGATGCGCCGCTCGCGGGCGGTTTGATTCCTTGGATCGACAAACAACTCGATAACGGTCAATCGAAAGAAGAGTGGAAAGGGCAAGCCGAGGTGAACAAGATTCTCGGCACCGAGAAAACCATTCCGGTCGACGGTTTGTGCGTTCGGATCGGTGCAATGCGCTGTCACAGCCTCGCGCTGACGCTGAAGCTGAAAAAAGATCTGCCGCTGTCTGAAATCGAAGCGCTGATCAAATCCGGCAATTCGTGGGTCAAGTGGGTGCCGAACCAGCGCGAAATCACTGCGAAGGAATTGACTCCGGCGTCGATCACCGGCGGTTTGGAAATCGGCGTCGGCCGTGTGCGCAAACTGAATATGGGGCCCGAATATCTCAGCGCGTTCGTTATCGGCGATCAGTTGCTGTGGGGAGCTGCGGAGCCTCTGCGTCGTATGCTGCGCATTCTGCGCGAAACTGTTTGAAGGAGTTCAAGATGAGCGCGCGTCAACTGACGGTTGCAGTAGTGGGCGCGACGGGCGCGGTCGGCGAAGCGTTGCTGACCGTGCTGGCAGAGCGCGAATTTCCCATCGCGAAACTGTACGCGGTGGCGAGCGGTAAGAAGGAAGACGAGACCGCGATGTACGCCGAGCGTCCGGTGCTTATCGATACGCTCGACGATTTCGATTTCAGCCGCTGCCAAATTGCCTTCTTCTGCGTTCCGGCGAAGATCGCAAAAAAGTATGCACCGCGTGCGGTTAAAGCCGGTTGCTGGGTAATCGATACCAGCAGCCAGTTTCGGCTCGATCCGAAAGTGCCGCTGGGGGTGCCTGCAGTGAATCGCGAGATTTTGGCGAATGCGACCGGTCCGCAGATCGTCGCGAGTCCGGCCGCGCACGTGGTTCAGGCTGCGATCATTGCTGCACCGCTACAGAAGAAATTCGGTCTTGTGTCACTGGATGCGGTCACCACGCTCGCGGTATCGACGCTGGGTAAGCGCGGAATCAACGAGCTTGCCGGACAGACGGCGCGACTGCTGAATGCGCAGGCGATTCAGCAAAAGGTATTTCCCTCCCAGATCGCTTTTAATCTCATCCCCGCGTTTGACGCCCCGCATGAAAGCGGCTATACCCTCGAAGAATCAAACAGCGCTGCCGAAATTAAAAAAGTACTGATGAATGAGCAGCTTGAGGCGAGTGTCAGTTTGGCGTTTGCACCGGTGTTTTATGGCAATAGCCAAAGCCTCCGAATCCAGACAAAAGAAGCGGTGACGGCAAGCGCAGCGCAGGATGAATTCCAAACCGTGAAATCCATCGAGCTGAGCGGCGGCGATGAGGCCGTCAGCCCAGTGGGTATGGCTGGCAGCGACGACGTCGTTCACGTCGGTCGCGTGGCGCAGGTTGGAGCATCGGGGCATCGATTAAACATTTGGTCGGTGACCGACAATGTGCGAAAGGGTGCGGCAGTTAACAGTGTTGAAATTGCCGAAACCTTGCTAGAAAGCCATCTGTAACTAATACTTACATAATTATTAAAGAATTTTTCTAGCTTATTTTGGATGCCGGGACCGAGCAGTGGCGGCAGATTGCTGCTCATGTCCACGACAAAACTCTCAGCGAGACGACAGGGTAGATAGATATGGTGCGTAAGAAGCTCGCCATCGCGGTGTTGGCAATCAGTGCGCTACAAGCGAACTTTGCCAGTGCCATGGGCTTGGGAAATTTGTCGATCAAATCGGCACTCAATCAGCCGCTCAATGCCGAGATCAAGCTTCTCGATACCGGTGATCTCGATCCTACCCAGATCAAAGTCCAGCTCGCGACTACCGAAGATTTCGAGCGCGCCGGCGTCGATCGCGACTACTTCCTGACGAATCTGCAGTTCACTGTCAGCATGGATGGGCAGGGTGGCGGCGTCATTCGTGTGAGCACGCGCGAGCCTGTGATCGAGCCTTACCTGAATTTCGTCATCGAAGCGCGCTGGCCCAATGGCCGTTTGCTGCGCGAGTTTGCTGTGTTGCTCGACCCGCCAACGTTCGGCGCGAATCGTGCGCCAACGCCAGTGGCACCGGCCACGAGTTCGGGCATTGCGACGGTTCAGAACGCAAAAAAGACTCAGGTGCAGCCGCCCACCGTCAGCACTGAAACAGAAACGTCCGCTGCTGCACCTTCCGGTGATATGTCAATGCCTGGCACCGGTACCCCCGGCGAATATCGAATTCAAGCGTACGACACGCTGTCCAAAATCGCCGTTCGCCATAAGCCGGCCAGCGACGTCAGCGTCGCGCAGACGATGTTGGCCATTCAGCGCGCTAATCCTCACGCCTTTATTAATAACAACGTCAATCTGATCAAATCGGGTTATGTGGTGCGCCTGCCGAATGCCGACGAAGTGCGCGGGATTTCGGCGGATCAGGCGGCGCAGGAAGTGGAGTCGCAGACGAGTAGCTGGCGCTCCGGCTCAGCCAGTTCGGCGACGACTGCATCTGCTTCTGGCCCGCAACTCGACGCCAGCGCTCCCGAGCCTGCAGCCAAAGAAGGCGGGTATCGCGAACAGGCCCGACTCTCAATTGCCGCACCAACCGATGCAACCAAGAGCGCAGGCTCAGGCAGCGGCGGCGGTAAGGCAGTAGAGGCGTTACGCAGCGAGCTCGCCGCTTCGCAAGAGGCTCTGGAAAAGGGCAAGCGCGACAATGGCGAGCTGCAATCGCGGCTCGACGATATGGAACGCCAGATCGCAACATTGCAGCGGTTAATTTCGCTGAAGGACGATCAGTTGGCGGCGTTGCAGGCCAAATCAGCCGATTCCGCACCGGCAACCCAAGCGCCTGCGGCTACAACAGAGCAGCCGGCGCCAGGGGCTGGTGTTGCACCAAGCGATGCTCCTGCCACCGATGCCGCAGCAACTCAGCCCTCAGCACAACCGCAACCTGCACCTGCGCCTAAACCCGCAGCGCAACCTGCGGTCAAGGCTGTGCCCAAACCGGCTCCCGAACCCAGTTTGCTCGATCGGATCATGGCCCAACCGCTGTATCTCGCTGCGGCAGCGGGGGCGCTGTTGCTTGCGCTCATCGGCTTTATCGTTGCCAAGCGTCGTCGGGATGCCGAAGAGGCGGAAGAATCCAACGATTTCACCTTTGACGATGACAACACGTTCCCCTTCCACAATACCGATCTCGATAACGCATCAATCAGCGACGATGCGATAACGCCGAATAATGAAGTTCAGCACGACTTCGAAGCGCCCGACGCACCGGCAGCCGATGCCGTCTCGGCGCCGTCGATGCAGCCGCAAACCGGCGATCCTATTGCCGAGTCCGATATTTATATTGCCTATGGTCGTTACCAGCAGGCGGTCGATCTGCTCACGAATGCAATCGACGCGGAGCCGAACCGCAGCGATTTACGCGTCAAGCTGCTCGAGGTGTACATCGAGATGCGCGATCGCGAGGCGTTTAGGCAGCAATTTATCGGCCTGCAAAGCCTCGGCGACAGCGATGCCATTGCAAAAATCAAAGATACGTTGTCGTCGGTTGATGGGGTTTCGGATTGGTTATCGGACGTTCCCGGTGCTTCGAATTCCTGGAGTATGGGAGCGACTTCCACCGCAGCTGTAGCTGCCGGTGGGTGGGCTTACCAGGAAATGACGAAGCCAGACGACGCTGACGAGCATGCTGCCCAGCTCGAAAGCAGCGAAGAATCCGCTCTGGACCTCGATCTAGACCTTGATGACGACTTCGAAGCTACGACGACACTGAACGATCCAGACTTTGCGCCGAGCAGTGCTCAAGCGGAAGCTGAGCTCGATCTGGATTTGGATCTCGATGATGATTTTGCAGCCATCGAAACCGGCACGCTCGAGGCAGAAACGCCGACAGCGCCGATTGCTCAAGCAAGCACATTTGAATCATCGACCGATAACAGTTTCGATGAAGGGCTGGAGCTGGATCTCGGCGACGACGATCTCGATCGCGCGCTGAGCGAAATGGCAACGACAGGTGAGCTCGGCGATCTCGAAGTGATGGCGGATTCGCTGAAAGACATCGATTTGTCGCCAGCGCCGATGGCGGAGGAGCGCGATCTCGACGCTGACCTTTCGACGGATTTCGCGCCCACTGACCTCTCTGCCACTGATCTCTCCACTAACGAGCTTTCCACCAACGATCTCGCGGACAGTTTCGACGCCGAGCTCGATGGCGATCTGGAATTGCCAGATGAATTCGATCTGAGTAGTGCTGGCGAAGAGCTGCCAGACATCGAGCGTACCGATTTTGATTTCGATTCTTCATTCGGTGAGCTGGAGTTGCCTGACGAAGCGCCGGCACAGCAGGCGGATACTTTCGCGGCTTCCACATTCGAGAGCACACTCGAAGCCTCAACGTTCGACGCACCTGCTTCATTTGAGGCACTCGCTCCTGCTCCCGTAGAGGCACCCGCAGCGTTTGAAACGGCAGCACCTGAATCGGCGCCGACGTTGGATAGTAGCGACGATTTCGACTTCCTCGCCGACACCGATGAAATCGCGACCAAGCTCGATCTCGCTCGCGCCTATATCGACATGGGCGATACCGACGGCGCTCGCGATATCCTCGACGAAGTTCTGCAGGAAGGCACCGATACGCAGAAACAAGACGCGTCGAACCTGCTTAGCCGCATAGGGTAAGCATGTCGGCGCAACCAGACGCGGCGCAGTTTGCCGCCGGCGGGCGCGTGGCGCTGGCGGTCGAATATCAAGGAAGCAGTTTTTTCGGGTGGCAGGCGCAGCGTCAGTTGCAACTGCCCACCGTGCAGGAAGCGGTCGAGGAAGCGCTCAGTAAAATAGCCGCTGCGCCGATCACGACAATTTGCGCGGGGCGTACCGACACCGGCGTTCATGCCAGCCATCAAATCATCCATTTCGATACGCCAACGCTGCGCCCGGCGAAAGCCTGGGTGCAGGGTGGCAACACGCTATTGCCGTCTGGCGTGGCAATCAAATGGGCCGCTCCGGTTGTGTCTGATTTTCATGCGCGCTTTTCCGCGACCGCACGTCGTTATCGTTATGTCATTCTGAACCGCCCAACACGCTCAGCGCACTTAGGTTCGTTGACCACCGGCTTTCCGCACGTTCTCGATGCGGCGGTGATGCACCGCGAAGCGCAATGCCTGCTCGGCGAGCGCGATTTTTCATCGTTCCGTGGCGCCGGTTGCCAATCGAACACGCCAATGCGCAACGTGCATTTCGTGAAGGTCAGTCGGGTTGACGATTTTGTGGTTATCGATATCCAGGCCAACGCTTTTTTGCTGCATATGGTCCGCAACATTGTCGGCACATTGATGGCGGTGGGTAGCGGCCGGCAGCCGGAGGGGTGGACCGAGCGCATTTTTGCCGCGCGCGATCGCACGTTGGCAGCGCCGACGGCGCCGCCTCAAGGGCTGTATCTCGCCGATGTCATTTATCCAGATCACTTCGGGTTGCCGGTAACCGAACCGGGCCCCGCTTTTTTGAAGCCGCTGATCGCCACTGGCTTGCTTTAACTAGCGGGCCAACTGTCGCGAATTCGCCGAGAAAATCAGCCAATGGCAGCGACCCAATGGCAGACAGCAGCGCGGCCGATCTGGTAGGATTCGCCTTCCTTTTTTGCTCCCGGCAGACATGCGCTTGCGTCGCACCCGCATCAAAATCTGTGGCATTACCAACGTCGACGATGCGCTCGTAGCAGCTGCCGCAGGCGCGGACGCCATCGGATTGGTGTTCTATCCGGGAAGCCCTCGCGCCGTAACGATCGCTATCGCCCGCGACATCTGTGAAGCCCTGCCGCCGTTCGTTACTGCGGTTGGTTTGTTTGTCGATGCCGAGCCGGCGTTAGTTCGCGAGGTGCTGAATACGGTACCGCTCGATCTGTTGCAGTTTCACGGTGCCGAAACCGCCGAAACATGCGCGCAGTTCGATCGACCGTACATCAAAGCGCTGCGTATGCGCGACGATGTCGAGCTGCTCAACGAAGCGCTTCAATTTGCCGATGCACGCGGATTGCTGCTCGATACGTACCGTCCAGGCGTTGCCGGCGGTACCGGCGAAACCTTCGATTGGCAACGGATTCCAGCAGTTATGCGTGCGCGCATTGTCCTCGCGGGTGGTCTGACTCCGGATAATGTCGGGGCGGCGGTCAAGCAGATACGTCCTTATGCCGTAGACGTCAGCGGCGGCGTTGAATCGGCACCCGGCCGCAAAGACGCCAGCAAAATTGAACAGTTTGTCGCAGCGGTTTATCGCGCCGATCAACAACCGTCGCAATGATCGGAAACCGGAGAAATAAGTAGTGAGTGATTCTGTGTTGGATGCTATCGATTACGCCGCCATGCCTGACGCGCGCGGTCATTTCGGTCAGTACGGCGGAAAGTTCGTCGCCGAAACGCTGATGTGCGCGCTGGAGGAGCTGGAAACCGCTTACAACAAACTATCTGCCGATCCGGCATTTCGCACCGAGTTCGATCGCGATCTCGCGCATTACGTCGGCCGCCCGTCACCGCTTTACCACGCCGAACGCTGGAGCCGTGAACTCGGCGGCGCGCAGATTTATCTGAAACGCGAAGACCTGAACCACACCGGTGCGCATAAGGTTAACAACACGATTGGGCAAGGATTGCTGGCGAAGTACATGGGCAAAAAACGTGTGATTGCCGAAACTGGCGCTGGCCAGCACGGCGTCGCCACGGCGACTATCGCGGCACGTTTCGGCATGCAATGTCAGGTGTACATGGGCGAAGAAGATGTGCGCCGCCAATCGCTGAACGTGTATCGAATGAAGCTGCTCGGCGCCGAAGTCATCCCGGTCAAATCCGGATCGCGCACGCTGAAAGATGCGATGAACGAGGCGCTTCGCGATTGGGTTACCAACGTCGATAACACGTTCTACATCATCGGTACGGCGGCGGGTCCGCATCCATATCCAAAACTGGTACGCGATTTCCAATCGGTGATCGGGCGTGAAGCTAAGCAGCAGTGCCGTGAGCAAACAGGGCGTCTGCCCGATGCGCTGGTAGCGTGCGTCGGCGGCGGCTCGAATGCGATCGGTTTGTTCCATCCGTTTTTAGCTGATGTCGATGTGGCAATGTACGGTGTCGAAGCGGGTGGTTATGGCATCGCCACTGGTCGTCACGCTGCGCCGCTGAGCGCGGGTCAGCCCGGCATTCTGCATGGCAATCGCACTTATCTGATGCAGGACGATGCCGGTCAGATTATCGAAACGCATTCGGTATCGGCAGGTCTGGATTACCCCGGCGTCGGGCCCGAGCATTCGTGGCTGAAAGATATAGGTCGCGTCAATTACGTCGCCATTAACGACGACGAAGCGCTCACGGCGTTCCGCAAATTAACGCAAACCGAAGGCATCATGCCCGCGCTCGAATCGAGCCACGCACTGGCTTACGTCGAAAAACTCGCGCCCGGCATGCGTAAGGACCAAATCATCATCGCGAATTTGTCCGGCCGTGGTGACAAAGACATTCATACCGTCGCTGCGCTCGACGGCATTACGTTCTGAGGAATTCGCTCTTGAGCCGTATCGCTAACAAATTAACCCAGCTGCGCGAGCAGCAGCGCACAGCCGTAGTTCCCTACATTGTCGCCGGCGATCCGCAACTTGCCGTTACCGTGCCGCTGATGCACGAACTGGTGCGTCAGGGCGCGGATATTATCGAGCTCGGCGTGCCTTTTTCCGATCCGATGGCGGAAGGTCCGGTGATTCAGCTCGGACACGAACGTGCATTGATGCATCACACCAGCCTGCGCAACGTGCTCGATCTGGTCGCGGAGTTTCGCCGTGACGATAACGAAACACCGATCGTATTGATGGGGTACGCCAATCCCGTCGAACACATGGGTTACGCGGTGTTTGCCGATGCTGCCGTTAAATCGGGCGTGGATGGCCTGCTTACGGTCGATGTTCCTCCCGAAGAAGCGGGGGCGCTGAATGTCGAATTGAAGCGCGTCGGCATCGATAATATTTTCCTGCTCGCACCGACAACTACCGAAGCGCGCATTCGCGCGATTGCGGAATTGGCCAGCGGTTATTTGTACTGCGTGTCATTGAAAGGAGTCACTGGCGCGGGCCATCTTGATATCGACGCGGTAAGCGCCATGCTGCAGCGTATTAAAGCGATTACCGATCTGCCGATCACGGTTGGGTTCGGAATTAAGGACGCTGTTTCGGCAGTAGCGATTGCGAAAGTTGCCGAAGGCGTCGTGATTGGCAGCGCATTGGTCGATCGTATTTCACAAGCGGCGCAGCAGAACAAAACCGGCAGCGAGTTGTACGCGAGTGCTACCCAGCTAATCGCCGAAATTCGCCGCGCTGTGGATGCAAAGTAATAGAGCGATGTACCCATGTAGGTGCATACGTTCAACAAGTTTTCCGTCACACAACAACTGTCACGTAACGACTGCCATATAACGAATAGAGACGAGGTTCATAATGAACTGGATCGACAAAATTGTTCCTGCACTGACCCGTTCCGACAACAAGGAACGCCGGGCGTCGGTACCCGAAGGTCTGTGGAAGAAGTGTCCGAAATGCGAGGCGGTGTTGTATCGTCCCGAGCTCGAAAAAAATCTCGATGTTTGTCCGAAATGCGATCACCACATGCGTGTTGGCGCGCGTCAGCGTCTCGATATGTTTCTCGATGAAGACGGACGCCTCGAAGTATTCGACGATGTAAAGCCGATCGATCGCTTGAAGTTCAAGGACATCAAAAAATATAAGGATCGTTTGACGCAGGCGCAAAAAGAAACCGGCGAAAAAGACGCGCTGATCGCGATGCGCGGCACACTGAAATCGCTGCCGGTAGTCGTCACTGCGTTTGAGTTCAATTTCCACGGCGGTTCGATGGGTTATGCGGTCGGCGAGAAGTTCACGCGCGCGGCGAACCTGGCGTTGGAAGAACGCATGCCGCTGATTTGTTTTGCCGCATCGGGTGGCGCTCGCATGCAGGAAGCGTTGATCTCGTTGATGCAAATGGCAAAAACCAGCGCGGTGCTAGAACGGCTGCGTTTGAACGGCGTGCCGTACGTTTCGGTGTTGACCGATCCGATATACGGCGGTGTATCCGCGAGCCTCGCTTTGCTGGGCGATATCAATATTGCCGAGCCCGGTGCGCGCGCTGGTTTTGCCGGCCCGAACATCATCGAACAAACCATTCGACAAAAACTGCCGCCGGGATTTCAACGCAGTGAGTTTTTGCTTGAACACGGCGCGATCGACATGATCGTTCACCGTCGCGATATGCGCGACACGCTCGCACGTTTGCTCGCTAAGTTGACGCTGCAGGCAGCGCCCACTGCGTAGGTCTCCTCCGAAGATGCAACAGCGCAATCTGGCGCAATGGCTGGCGTGGATGGAATCGCATCATCCACGCCAAATCGAGCTCGGTCTCGACCGGGTCGCTGCTGTCGCAAAAAATCTAACACTCGACCTTAGCGGCGCCAAAATCATCACGGTTGGCGGCACCAACGGCAAAGGTTCGTGCGTTGCATTTCTCGATGCCATATTACGCGCGCAGGGTTATCGCGTCGGCGCGTATACCTCGCCGCATTTATTGCGCTACAACGAGCGCGTGCGGATCGATGGGGTGCTCGTCGACGATGCGACGCTATCTGAGGCATTTGCCCACGTCCACGCGGCGTTGTTCGGTATTTCGCTCACCTATTTTGAATTCGGTACGCTCGCCGCGTTGTGGTTATTTCAGCAGGCGCGGCTCGATGTGATCGTGCTCGAAGTAGGGTTGGGTGGGCGGCTCGACGCGGTCAATCTGATCGATCCCGATGTGGCGGTGCTGACCACCATCGACCTCGATCATCAGGATTGGCTGGGCTCCGATCGCGAGGCGATCGGTGGTGAGAAGGCGGGTATTTTTCGCGCTGGCCGCCCGGCAATTTGCGCGGATCCGCATCCACCGCAATCGGTGTTTACGACAGCCGAAGCGGTCGCCGCGCATTGGTACCCAGCGGGCAGTGCGTATACGTACAAAAACATGGGCGATCGATGGAACTGGTCGAGTATTACGCTGACGAAGATCGCTCGTTATGAGGATCTGCCGCTGCCGCAACTTCCTTTACCCAGCGCTGCCGCCGCATTGGCCGCGTTACATTGTTTGCCGTTGCCTGTCGATGAGCAGGCGATTCGCACCGGTTTGGCGACTGCCTTTTTACCCGGACGCTTTCAGCGCGTATCGCACAATGGCGTCGAGATTGTGTTCGATGTCGCACATAACCCGCAGGCGGCAGCATGGTTGGCTGAGCGGCTTGGCGAAGTACCTGCTCTCCGCACTTATGCGGTGATGGCGATGATGCGCGACAAAGACGTCGATACCGTTATTTCGTCGCTACACCGCAATGTGGACGAGTGGTTTCTAGGGGATTTATCGGATAACCCGCGGGCACTGTCCGGCGGCGAGCTTGAAGCGCGGTTACGTGCACACCATATCGATGCGCTCGTACGTTTGCCGACATTGACGCAGGCTTTCGATGTTGCAGTGAAATGCGCGTGCAAGGGCGAACGCATCGTTGTATTCGGCTCTTTCTTTACCGTGGCAGAAGTGATGAATCGGATGAATGCAGAGGAATTGAGCAATGGCCGCTGATGGCTTGAAGCAGCGTCTGGTGGGCGGCGCCGCCTTACTGGTGATTGGTGTGGTCGCTTGGTTCTGGTTATTGAGCGCCGACAGTCCTGTCGATCCGGTGGCGCGTGAAACCCAGATTCCAGCGGCTCCGGATCTGCAGCCATTTGCCGTGGCCGAGCCGCAGGCGCCGAAAGATGTGATTCCGGCACCCGAGCCTGGCGCATCCGAAGCCGACGCCGCTTCGACTGCCGATTCTGCAACCGTCGATGCTGCAACCGTCGATAGTGCAACTACAGCAGCTGTCCCGGCCCAGCAGAAACCGGCAATCGCATCGCTCCCGAACACGCCGGCGAAAACCACGACGCAACCGCTAAACCCAAAAGCCATTGAACCTAAAAATGTTGCCTCTAAAAACGTCGAACCGAAAAACATTCCACCGAAAAATATCGAATCAAAATCGACGCCGGTAAAAACACCAACTCAGACCTTTTCGCTCGATCAGCAGGGTTTGCCGGTGGCATGGGTGATCCAAGTGGGCTTGTTTTCGACGCAGGCAAATGCCGATCGCATCAAGAACGAGCTGCAACAGAAAGGTTTCAAGGCGTATACGCAAACGGTTAAAACGGCAAAGGGCGCCGGGATTAAAGTTTTTGTCGGACCCAAGCTCAGTCGCGAACGCGCCGATGCGCAGAAAAAGGCGATCGATGCAGCGCTGCAAACCAACACAATAGTTGTGCGTTTTACGCCATCGTGATGCGGCTAAGGATCGGTTGTAACGCGATTGTCGCTCGTCGTAATGCGACGGTAGAAAGCGCTCTGATACAATGCGCGCCTCTACGAAACGTAGTGCGCACCTTACACAGCGCGCCTTCTGTGAATCTCCACCGGACTGTACATCGTCAATGTCGCTGAACTGGGCTGATTGGACTATTGTCGCCATCGTAGGCATTTCATGTGTGTTCAGCCTGCTGCGCGGCTTCGTCAGAGAGGCGATTTCACTGGCGACCTGGATTGCGGCAAGTTTTATTGCGATCGCGTTTCACGAAAGGCTTGCGGCAATTTTTTCGAAATGGATCGAGACGCCATCGATTCGCACAGTGCTCGCGTTCGCTGCGCTGTTTGTGCTGACGCTGATCGTCGGCGCTATCGTCAATTGGGTGATACAACAATTTGTCGCCGGGGTCGGCCTCAGCGGTTTCGATCGATTGCTCGGCATGGCGTTCGGTGCAGTACGCGGTCTGTTGCTGGTGCTCGCGTTGTTGATTCTGCTGCCGATGGGTTTGCCGGAAATGCGGCAAGATGCATGGTGGCATCAATCGAAGTTCATTCCTTATTTCGAGTCCAGCGAAGACTGGGCACGCTCCACCTTCGCGGAAGTGATGGGTTGGAGACATACGCTGTCGCAAAAAGCCCGAGCAGTACAGGAAAAGACGGCAAGAGAACATTTGCGGTAACCCCATTGTTAATCGCTGCAAGGCGATGAGGTGTAGAGCACATGTGTGGCATTGTCGGTATCGTCGCGAAAAACAACGTCAATCAGGAAATTTACGATGCGTTGACGGTGTTGCAACACCGCGGGCAGGATGCGGCAGGAATCGTGACCAGCGAGCGCGGCAAATTTAATTTGCGCAAAGACAACGGTCTCGTACGCGATGTTTTTCATACGCGTCACATGCAACAGTTGATCGGCAACATGGGTATTGGCCATGTGCGTTATCCGACTGCCGGCACATCGAGCCGCGCGCTGGCACAACCGTTTTATGTAAATTCACCCTACGGCATTGCGCTCGCGCATAACGGTAATCTCACCAATGCCGAAGAGCTGAGCCGCGAAATCTTCCAATCGGATTTACGTCACTTGAATACCGATTCGGATTCGGAAGTGCTGCTCAATGTGTTTGCGCATGAACTGCAACGTCTCGGCAAACTGGTACCGAGCGCCGAGGATGTTTTCTCCGCCGTGCGCGATGTGCATCAGCGTTGCAAAGGTGCTTATGCGATTGTCGCGATGATCGCCGGTTACGGTGTCATCGGTTTTCGCGATCCGAACGGTATTCGTCCGCTGGTGCTGGGCAAGCGTGAAACACCGCAGGGCAATGAATACATGCTCGCATCGGAAAGCGTTGCGCTCGATGTGCTCGGCTTCAAGCTCGAGCGCGATATCGAGCCGGGTGAAGCGATCTACATCGAACCGAACGGCACGGTGACCACGCAACAATGCGCGGAGAACCCGCGTCTGGCGCCATGCATATTCGAGCACGTTTATTTCGCCCGTCCCGATTCGATCATGGACGGCGTATCCGTGTACAAGGCGCGTCTGCGCCAAGGCGAAAAACTGGCGGAAAAAATTCTGCGGCTGCGTCCCGATCACGACATTGATGTCGTGGTTCCTATTCCGGATTCGAGCCGCGTCGCCGGTCAATCGCTCGCGCAAAAGCTCGGTGTGAAATTCCGCGAAGGTTTGGTGAAGAACCGCTACATCGGTCGCACCTTCATCATGCCGGGACAGAACCAGCGCAAAAAATCGGTACGGCAAAAACTGAACGCCATTGGTCTCGAATTTCAGGGCAAGAACGTTTTGTTGGTCGACGATTCAATTGTGCGCGGCACCACTTGCCAGCAGATTATCGAAATGGCACGCGATGCTGGCGCACGCAAGGTGTATTTCGCGTCGGCATCGCCGCCGGTGCGTTATCCGAATGTATATGGCATCGACATGCCGACGTCGAAAGAATTAATCGCTTACGGTCATACCGAAGAAGAAGTCGGCAAGTTGATCGGCGCCGATTGGTTGATTTATCAGGATCTCGAAGATCTGATTGCGAGTTCTGCCGAGGGTAATTCGCAACTGACGCAATTCGATTGCGCGGTATTCGACGGCAATTACGTGGCCAACGATGTCAGCGCCGAATATCTCGAACGCATCGCCACCGCACGCAACGACGTCAATAAATCGAAGCTTGAAGATACCGGCAGCCATATCGTCGGTTTACACAATACGATTTTGTAAAACACGCTTCCGGAAAAGACTACGTATGACGGATAACGAAACCCAACGCCGCGAAGCGTTGCAGAAC
Organism: uncultured Spongiibacteraceae bacterium; assembly: GCA_946480345.1. Next base: position 3,237 of record CAMLJR010000051.1, on the reverse strand, counting down.
GCGGAGATCGATACGCTCGCTATTCGTGCCGGCTACACACGCACACACGAAGGCGAACACAGCGAGGCGATGTTCCTAACGTCGAGTTATGTATTCGAGAGTGCGGAGCAGGCCGCCGCGCGTTTTGCCGGGGGTGAACCGGGCAACGTCTATTCGCGTTATACGAACCCGACCGTGCGCGCATTCGAGGAACGTCTCGCAGCGCTCGAAGGCGGGGAAATGGCGGTGGCCACCGCATCGGGCATGGCGGCAATTCTGAGCGTTTGCATTGCATTATTGAAAAGCGGCGATCACGTCGTCTGTTCGCGCAGCGTGTTTGGCACCACTACGGTGGTATTCACCAAATACCTCGCGAAATTCGGTATCGAAACGACCTTCGTTGCATTGAGCGATAACGACGCGTGGGCCAATGCAATTAAGTCGAACACCAAATTTCTGTTTCTCGAAACGCCATCGAATCCGCTGAATGAAATTGCCGATCTCGCGTTTATTTCGCAATTGGCCAAACAGCGCGGTTGTCTGCTCGTTGTCGACAATTGTTTCTGCACGCCGGCACTGCAAAAGCCGCTGCAATTCGGCGCCGATATCGTCGTGCATTCGGCCACCAAATATCTCGATGGACAGGGGCGCTGTCTTGGCGGTGCGGCGGTCGGTCACGCTGAATTGATGAACGAAGTGCTCGGTGTTTTACGCTCCACCGGGCCGACGATGTCGCCGTTCAATGCATGGGTATTCTTGAAGGGTTTGGAAACGCTGCGCTTACGGATGGACGCACACAGCAAAAATGCGTTTGAACTGGCGCACTGGTTGGAGCAACAAAGCGGTATCGAGCGCGTGTTTTATGCAGGGCTCGAATCGCATCCGCAGCATGCATTGGCGGCGAAACAGCAGCGCGGTTTCGGTGGCGTAATGGCATTTCGTGTACGCGGCCGAACCGTCGACGATGGCAAAGCGGCAGCGTGGCGTTTTATTAACGCGATTCGCATCTGTTCGATCACCGCGAATCTGGGCGATGTCAAAACGACGATCATTCATCCGGCGACGACCACGCATGGCCGCATCAGCGAACAGGAGCGACGCGATGCCGGCATCAGCGACAATATGATTCGTATTGCCGTCGGTCTCGAAGATATCGCTGATCTGAAAGCGGATATGCAGCGCGGTCTCGACGCGCTTTAATATCGACGAAAGTCCACCATCGGCGGCTGCGCTCGTGGCCGCTCTCAATTTTTTCTTCTTAATACGTTTTCGCCCTTGCTGTCGTAGGACGTTTGTCTTGTAAAAAAAATTGTGTGATGGGAATATAGCCGGCATTCACCGATCATCGCACGGAACTATTCATGGCAAATATCGCAGTGAAATACGAATGTCGCTCGCCCGATGGCGTTGCGGCGATGGATTTTGAAGAGCTGTACGCAACTGCGTTAGAGCAAATTGCATGGATCGACGCGCAAGGCTTTCCGGTCACGATTAATTTTTGCGTTCATCACGGTTCCGACGATGGCTATTTGCCGAGCGCGATTACATTCGCGGCGGCGGCAGCCATGGTGACTAAACAATGCCGTTTGCAAGCAAATGTCATCGTGCCATTTCACGATCCGCTACGTGTCGCAGAGGATGTCGCGGTACTGGATATTCTCAGTCGCGGTCGCGCCGAATTGTTGTTGCTCGGCGGCTACGTGCAGAGCGAATGGGAAATGTTCGGCGTCAATCCAAAACAGCGCGCGGCATTGATGGAAGAAGGAATCGCCACATTGAAAAACGCATGGACGGGCGAACCATTCGAATATCGCGGCCGTCGCTGTCAGATTCGACCGCGTCCGTTGCAGCAACCGCATCCGCCATTATGGATGGGCGGCACTACACCACCGGCAGCTCGACGGGCGGCACGTTTAGGCGATGGTTTTATTCCCGGTCTCCCGGAGCTTTACGATGATTATTTGAAAGAGTGCGAGCGTGTCGGTAAAAAGCCACGCGTGGCATCGCGCAAGTCGTCGGGTTATTTATACGTTACCGATAATATCGAGCGGACGTGGCAGCATCTGGCACCATATGCGCTATACGAAACCAACGTTTATGCGCGCTGGCAGTCCGATGCGGGACAGGGTGGAATTTTCAAACCGTCGAATGATGTTGCAGCCGTCCGTAATACCGGCGTTTATCAAGTGAAAACTACGGAGCAGGTATTGAACGAAGCACCGTTCGACGATGACTATACGTTTATGTTGCATCCGCTCATCTCGGGTTGTGACAAGGATTTCGGTTGGCAGACAGTGAAAAATTTCTTTGAGCACGTCGCGCCGAAACTTTCAGTAAATTATTAGAAATTTTAAAAAACAGGAAAGCACGCATGCCAAAAATTGTCGATCACGATCAGCGGCGCGAGTTCATCGCGCGCGTATCGGCGGAAATTATTGCGGAGCAGGGGTTGGACCAGGCGACGATTCGCGAGATCGCGCAACGTACCGGATTTTCGAAAGGCGTTATCGAGCATTATTTCGATGATAAGGACCACATCATCGACATGGCTATCGATTGGATTAATGAACGTTTTGTTCAGCGCGAAAAAAAAGCGACCAATGGAAAATCAGGTTTGGCCGCGCTCGAAGCCCGGCTCGATTGCGCGCTGCCGGTCACGAAGGAATCGTTGCGCGAGTGGAAAATTCGTTTGCGTTTTTGGAGCGATGCTGCGGTGCGCAATGAATTGCATTCGCTGCAATCGGACCGTTTGACTAAAACGCGCGAGCGCTTCACAAAAGATATTGAAGACGCGAAAAAACTCGGCGAGCTGCGCGATGAAATCGATAGTACACACGCGGCGAATATGCTGATTCATTTCGTTTGCGGTGTCAGTGCAAATGCATTGATTGCGCCTAATTATTACAACCGGCGCTATATGAAACAGCTCGTTCAGGATGTCATTGGCGATATGCGTAATCAGCGCGGCAATACGCTGCTGTTGCATGGACGCGGCGATAATTATTAACCCGGCAATAAATATTGTCGGGTTAATGAGGAGCAGGATGCGTTTCCTGCGGCTCTGGCCGCGAAATATAAATACATCAGGAAGATGTATTTATATGCCAGGTTAATAGGGCGAGGGCCGAGGATGATGAATGATTCGTACGATCGCGAGCTTGCAACGGCGTGGGACGATTTTTGCGATCAGTTAAAAGCCGCGGGTCGTATACCGTTTCGCGAAAAAGTTCCTGCGCATGAGGTCGATCGCACGGCAGG
>CAMLJR010000050.1 GCA_946480345.1 uncultured Spongiibacteraceae bacterium | reverse complement strand
CCAAGAATGACTTTGTTCAGCTTTTTAGAGCTTGCGAAGATCGCCGAAATAAACTCGACGCTTTGCAACGAGAATCAGAAAATGAAGACGTTATCGCAGATGCGGGGAACGACCTTATTGAAATCAATATGGTACTAAGAACCCTAAAAGCCAAAGCCGATGAGAATTGGGGCGAGACAGGCTGGACAACTTCGGATGAATATTTGTAGCCGTTCTATTTTATAGGGTCCGCAATAAAGTTATTTTTGTCTGATTGCACGAAAAACGTAATAAAAAAACCCGGCCAAAGCCGGGTTTTTTGTTACTACTGACTGGGAGCAGTCGGCTTACATCATGCCGCCCATACCACCCATGCCGCCCATATCAGGCATGCCGCCTGCTGCAGGCTTGTCTTCCGGCAGTTCAGCGATCATGGCTTCAGTGGTCAGCAACAGCGATGCAACCGATGCAGCCGCTTGCAGTGCGGTGCGGGTTACTTTGGCCGGATCGAGAATACCGAATGCGATCATGTCGCCGTATTCGCCGTTCGCAGCGTTGTAACCGTAGTTGCCTTTGCCTTGACGTACTTTGTCGACAACAACCGAAGGCTCGTCGCCAGAGTTTTGCACGATCTGACGCATCGGCGATTCCATTGCGCGCAGCGCAACTTTGATACCGATGTTCTGATCTTCGTTGGCGCCGGTGAGACCGCGGATAGCTTCGATAGCGCGAATCAGCGCTACGCCGCCGCCGGGAACCACGCCTTCTTCAACGGCTGCGCGGGTTGCGTGCAGCGCGTCTTCAACGCGGGCTTTTTTCTCTTTCATTTCGACTTCGGTAGCCGCGCCGACTTTGATTACCGCAACGCCGCCAGCGAGTTTCGCTACGCGCTCTTGCAGTTTTTCGCGATCGTAATCGGACGTGGTGTTTTCGAGTTGCACGCGAATTTCTTTCACGCGCGCTTCGATGTCAGCGGCTTTGCCAGCGCCGTCAACCAGCGTGGTGTTTTCTTTGTCGATGGTGACGCGTTTCGCGCGGCCCAGATGCTCCAGCGAAGCGGCTTCGAGGTCGAGGCCGATTTCTTCGGAGATGACGGTAGCGCCGGTCAGAATCGCGATGTCTTGCAGCATGGCTTTGCGGCGATCGCCGAAGCCCGGTGCTTTGACGGCAGCAACTTTGATGATGCCGCGAATGTTGTTAACGACGAGCGTTGCGAGGGCTTCGCCTTCAACGTCTTCGGCAACGATCATCAGCGGACGCGATGCTTTGGCCACTTGCTCAAGCAGCGGCAGCAGATCGCGGATCGAGGAGATTTTTTTGTCGACCAGCAGAATGAACGGATCGTCGAGTTCAACGATCATTTTGTCCTGCTTGTTGATGAAGTACGGCGACAGGTAGCCGCGATCGAACTGCATGCCTTCAACGATGTCGAGTTCGTTGTCGAGGCCGCTGCCTTCTTCAACGGTGATGACGCCTTCTTTACCGACTTTTTCCATCGCGTTGGCGATGATGTTGCCGATGTTGTCGTCGCTGTTAGCGGAGATGGTGCCAACCTGTGCAATCGATTTGGTATCGGAGCATGGGGTCGACAGTTTTTTGATTTCTTCGACAGCAGCGATAACGGCTTTGTCGATACCGCGTTTCAGATCCATCGGGTTCGCGCCGGCGGCTACCGATTTGAGGCCTTCGGTAACGATCGATTGAGCGAGAACGGTTGCGGTAGTGGTGCCGTCGCCAGCGGTGTCGGAGGCTTTCGAAGCGACTTCTTTAACGAGCTGTGCGCCCATGTTTTCGAACTTGTCTTTCAGTTCGATTTCTTTCGCTACGGATACACCGTCTTTGGTCACGGTCGGTGCGCCGAACGATTTGTCGATTACGACATTACGGCCTTTCGGGCCGAGGGTAACTTTTACCGCGTCGGCAAGGATGTTCACACCCTTGATCATTTTCTGGCGAGCGGAATCGCCAAACTTTACTTCTTTAGCAGCCATGGTTAATTCCTTCTATAAAAGCAGTTGATAGGGGAGAGAAAATTACTTCTCGATCACACCGAAGATTTCGGTTTCGTTGAGAATGATCAGCTCTTCGCCATCGATCTTGATGGTGTTGCCGGAATATTGGCCGAACACCACTTGATCGCCCACTTTGAGGGCCATCGGGCGCACTTCGCCGTTATCCAGCGCTTTGCCGAGGCCAACTGCCACGACTTCACCCTGATTCGGTTTTTCTTTCGCAGAACCTGGCAGCACGATGCCACCGGCGGTTTTCTGCTCTTCTTCCTTGCGGCGTACAACGACGCGGTCATATAGAGGACGAATTTTCATGTTGCCAATTCTCCTGATCTCAGTGAATTAATCGGATGGTGATAGGTTTGGATCGCCGGTCTCACCGGGATGCACGCGATATTGGGGCGCACTCCTGAATTTCAAGGCGGGATTTAGCACTCGCTTCAAGAGAGTGCCAATGATAGTGAGGCGAAGCGGTGAGTCAAGGCGGTTTTTTGGGTCATCTAATTGGTTTGGCAATTGCTTGAAATCCGCCGAAACTGCAATAATCCGCGGCGTTTTGCCCTAAAGCTGATTAATGAATAGGCGGTTCCCCGATGAATTTGAAAGATAAGGTAGTGGCGATCACTGGCGGTGGGCAGGGTCTCGGCCGCGCGATGGCGCTGTCGCTGGCGGCGAAAGGCTGCAAGCTCGCGCTGATCGATCTGAATCAGCAGAAGCTCGACGAAGCGGCGCAGCTGTGCAAAGACGCGGGTGGCGATGCGCGTGGCTACATCGGCAACGTTGCAAAAGAAGAAGATGTGATCCGCATTTTCGACCAGATCGTCGCTGATTTCGGCTCCCTTGATGGCTTGATCAATAACGCCGGCATTTTGCGCGACGGCTTCCTGATCAAGATGAAGGACGGCGAAGTGCAGAAGAAGATGACGCTGGCCGAATGGCAGGCGGTTATCGACGTGAACCTGACCGGCGTATTCCTGTGCGGCCGCGAAGCGGCGGAGCGCATGATCAAGCTCGGCAGCAAGGGCGTGATCATCAATATTTCGTCGGTGTCGAAAGCCGGCAATATCGGCCAGACCAACTACTCGGCCGCGAAAGCCGGCGTTGCAGCGATGACGGTGACGTGGGCGAAAGAACTCGCGCGTTACGGCATTCGTTCGGCGGCTATCGCGCCCGGCTTTATCGCGACTGAAATGGTCGCCAGCATGAAACCGGAAGCGCTGCAGAAAATGGCGGAAGGCATTCCGTTGCACCGGATGGGCGAGCCGGAAGAAATCGGCCAGACCGTCGTATACATTTTCGAGAACGACTATTTCACCGGTCGCGTCATCGAAATGGATGGCGGTATTCGTATTTAACTGCTTGTCGCGGCTTCGTTCGAAGCCGCATTTTCACCAGCCTCGTTTATCACCAGTCCCCATTCATCACCAGTCATAATTCAAGCCGAACAACCACGCTCGATCGAGCGATTCTGCCTGCTCGGACGGAATGGCGACGTAATTGAATCGCAACTTCGCCTGCGCATTCAGTCGGCCGATCACCGGCATCTTGAAACCCGTTTCCGAATCGATGCGCCAATCGCCGCCGCGATCGAACAATTGCAAAAAGGTGTGGCGATGAAAAAAGCGCAGTCCCAGCTTGTTGAGTCGGTAACTGAAATCGGTATTTTCGCGAAACGCCAGTGCGCGCCGGCTGGCATCGTCGGAATAAATTTCCTCGACCCAGCTCAAGCCGCCATCCACCGCAAGCTGAACGAACTCGGTATCGAAAAACTGATAACCGACGCCACCGCCGATCAATTTACGGCTCGATAAATCCTGGAACACATTGCGCTGAATGCTGCCGATACTGTTCAAGAACCACTTCTCGTCGAGGAAGTAATCGAACTGGTATTCGAGCTTGCGATTATCCTGCGTCGTCACGCCGGACTGACGCTGTTGCTGATACTCGCCGATCAGCGTGTTTCGAAACGTCTGCTTGCGCGCGGAAATTTTGAAGTCGACATCGAAATCCTGCTCTTCGGTATTACCGGCGGTGTCTTCGGCGGCGGCGCTAATCGAACCGCTGTGCCGCCATAGATCACGTTTAATTAACGGGCGGGCGGAGACTTTGTTGACTAACTTCCAGCTGTCCAACTGCGCGATGCCCTGCTTGCAATTGAGCAACTGCTGCTGGTCATCGCTGCGCATTTGCAATTGGCATTCGCTGAGCTGGCGACGCGCATCAAGTTCCACCTCGAACAAATCGCGCGCATCAATGCCGACGACATTGCCCTGCTCGACGACGATCTCGCCAGCCAGATCGGATTGCCAGCGTAGCTCGCCGCCGGAGATGACGATCAGCTCGCCGCTGATGCGATCGCCGTTATCGAGCAACAACACACCCGCGCTGGCGAATTGACTCAGCGTCAGCAACCATAAAATTCGAAAAAAATACTTGGCCATTACGGAAAATACCCGTATTGAACTGAGCGATTGATTGAGGTCTTCAGAGCGATTGCGATGTCCGGAATTGAAACAGCACAAGCACATCGACAAGAGATTTGGCGGATCGTGCACAGCATTCCACGAGGAAGGGTAACGAGCTACGGCGTTGTTGCCAAGCTTGCGGGACTGCCGCGCGGCGCGCGCTTAGTGGGTCATGTGCTCGCTAATTTGCCGGAAGGCAGCGCGCTGCCGTGGCACCGCGTCGTCAACAGTCGGGGCACGATCAGCTTTCCGATAGGTTCGGAACGCCATCGCGAACAACGCGAGCGTCTGATTACCGAAGGCGTGAGCTTTCGCAGTGAGAAAATCGATTGGCGCCAATTCGGCTGGCCATCAACGCTCGACTGAACGCCACGGCGCGACCTTGAGCAACATCAGCATGCCGGGTATCGCCAGCGCAAAGCACAGCAGATAAAACTGCGTCCAGCCGAGCAGCTCGACCAGATACCCTGCGGTCGAGTTCACCATCGTGCGCGGCATCGCGATGAAACTGGTAAACAACGCGAGCTGGGTGGCCGTGTAGGCGGGGTTGGTCTGCGCGGTAACAAATGCCACGAACGCGGCAGTGCCCACGCCGACGCCAAACGCTTCGAGCCCCACCACGACGCCCAGCTGCGCCAATCGCCACACCTCGTTCACGTCACCGCTGATCGAAGCCAGCCACGCAAAACCCAGAATGCTGAACATCTGGATCATGCCGAATATCCACAGCGCACGCGCCACCCCCAGCTTCACCATCCACACGCCGCCGAGCAACCCGCCGACCACGCTGCACCAGAGACCGGCGTTTTTTGCGATCACGCCGATCTCGGTGCGCGTGTATCCCATATCGAGATAAAACGGTGTCGCCAGCGCGGTGCAAAGCGAATCGCCGAGCTTATAGAAGAAGATGAAGCCGAGGATCCACGCCGCGTGACGCCAACCCGAACGTTGCAGGAATTCACGCAACGGCTCGATCGCCGCCATACGCAACGTTTTCGGCGCGATGGCAGCGGCATTTATCGGTTCCGGCGCGATCAGCGTCAGCGCCAAACCCGGCAGCATGAACATTGCGGTAATGCCGAATACGATGAGCCACGAAAAGTGATCGGCGAGAATCAGCGACAGCGAACCCGGAACCAGCCCGGCGATGCGGTAGGCCGTGACATGCACCGAATTGCCCAGCCCGAGCTCTTCATCGGGCAACAACTCGCGCCGATAGGCATCGAGCGCTATATCCTGCGTCGCCGAGAAAGTCGCCGTCGCGAGCGCCACCAGCGTGATCGGGTGCAGCAGGAACTGTGCGATCGATGCCCAGTCTGAACCCGGTGCATGTAATCCAGTGGGAGAAATAGCGCCGAACCACGCGATGGTCACGAGCAACCCCAGCTGCGATAACAACATCCAGCTACGTCGGCGGCCCAACCGCAGCGGCGTATAGCGATCGATCAGCGGCGACCACAGGAATTTCCACGTGTACGGCAGTTGAATCAGCGTCAGCAGGCCGATCGCCTTCAGATCAACGCCCTCGCTACGCAGCCAGGCCGGCACCAGATTCAGCAATAAAAATAGCGGCAGCCCGGAGCTGAAGCCGACGAATATGCAGATAAGCATGCGTCGATTAAAAATGATGCTGCGGAGTGAGCGATCAGTCATGCCGGGGCACTCAAAAAGGCGCTAGTGTTGGCGCATAACCGACGATAAGCAACTGCTTATCGCGTAGCTCAAGCACTGGCATCCCTTAGAAAAATTTGTGCTTTAGATTTGAATAGTTCGCAATCGAAACTATAACTAAGGGGCCGAGTGGTATTCGGCGCCTGTCACGGATTAGGAATGAACAGCATCATGACCGACAAAAAAATCACCCCTGACGTCGTAAAGAAAATCGAGAGTGCGTTGGAAGAACGCAAAGTTAAACACGACCGTCGCTCTCCAGCGGCCGAAAAATCGGTGCCGGTAGAGCGCCGCACCGGCAAAGATCGCCGCAACGATTGATTCGACCGTTTACGGGGATCGCCGGCGCGATCCCTTCCCTCATGCTCGATCGAGCATATTAAAAGAGTGCCCCTCATGCCGCTGATTGAGATCGTGATCGCACTGGCGCTACTGCAACTGATGTACTTTGCCATGCGCGTCGGCGCCGCCCGCGGCAAATATCAGGTGCCTGCGCCCGCGACTTCCGGCCATGAAATATTCGAGCGCTACTACCGCGTTCAAATGAATACGCTCGAACAAATCGTCGTCTTCGTGCCGGCGTTATGGTTGTTCGGCTCCCACATCAGCGAACTGTGGGGCGCCGTGCTCGGCGCGGTCTATCTGATCGGACGCTTTTTATATTTGCGCGGTTACGTTGCCGACCCCAAAAAACGCAGCGTTGGGTTCGCGTTGTCCTTCCTGCCGACTGTCGCGCTTCTGCTTGGCGGATTGGGCGGCGCTATTGCAACAGCGCTTGGATATTCGCTCTAAGCGCTTTGGCCTGTCCGCCTCTATTACTCTTCGCCCAACTACTCTTCGCCTAATTATTCGTTGCCTAATACGTCGCCGCTCACCGCTCGTCGCCGCTGATTCGCACTGGCACCCAGCGATTCACGATGTGTTCGTACATTTGTAGCCGACGCATGGTGTGCAGCGCATTATCGATGCGCTCGCGCAACGCCGTATTGTTCTTCGCCACCGCCCACGCAAAATAATCTTCGGTCAGCGGACGATAGGAACTCATCAGCGCAGCGTATTTGGGTTCGGTCGCGATGCGCCAGCTGGTTGTCGGTGCATCGATCAAAACATCGATACGCTTGCCGATCAGACTGTCGAGACATTCATCGGCATTGCCACACGGCACCGCAGTGGCGGTGGCCATGTTCGCTTTGACGTAGTCGGCTGCTGCCGAGCCCGGAATAAATCCGACCCGAAACCCACCTCGCGACAACTCCACCTCATTGCGGTAACGCAAAACATCCTCAGTGCGAAACACCGCCATTTGTCCCGAGCGCAAATACGGAATGGTGAAATCCACCTGTTGTTCGCGCTGCGGCGTAATCACCAAACCCGCCATCACCAGATCAACATCGCCGCGCGCCACTGCCGGCAATAATTCGGAGCGCGGCAAAATCTGAAATTGCAAAGGCTGACCGAGCTGCGATTGCAGCAGCCTCGATAAATCCCACTCCATTCCAACCAGCTTGCCTTCGGCTTGATAAATCAGCGGTGCGAGATCGGGACTTGTCGCGACGCGCAACGGTTTCGGTTCTGCGCCCGCAAATGTGGCGAAACACACGCACGCAATGCTCAACAGCGATTTAAGTAACGATCTGAATGTGGTTTTCATGCCATCCCCTCGTCTGCCAATTTGCCGAAATCCTGCCGCACACTAACGGCTGTCGATCATGAATTCCAGAGTGCCTTTTTTCACATCGTTTTTCGCGTGTCCGTTGCGTGCTTATTTTTCTACGTAGATTTACCTATTACTCGGCAATCGACGCGCTCCCTACAATGCAATGCATTCATCGTATGCGCATCGATACGGATTTCCCGCAGGGCGATAAGTACATGAGCGAATACTGCGAATGCGATCCAGTCTCTAGACTGGTTACCAGATGTGAACTTTAACGGAGGGTAAACACATGCTGGTTCTTTCTCGAAGACTCGACGAAACACTGATTATTGGCGACGACATCAAAATCACGGTGCTCGGTATTGCTGGCAACCAGGTGCGCATTGGCATCGCCGCGCCGAAGGAAATCAGCGTACATCGCGAAGAAGTTTACATACGAATCAAACAAGAAACTGAACAGGTGCAAAAAGCGGTTAACGCTTAACACCCAATTAAACCAGGTGGGAGAAGAAAAACATGTTGGTATTATCCAGACGTCTTGGCGAGACCCTGATCATCGGCGATGACATTAAAATCACCGTGCTGGGTATCAGCGGCAATCAGGTGCGTCTGGGCATTGCCGCGCCGAAAGATGTAAGCGTGCACCGCGAAGAAGTGTATCGCCGCATCCAAGACGAAATAGGCCAACAGCCCGCCAACAACGGTAATCGCTAATCCCGTTATCGTCAGTTAAGAATCCGCTGGCGGTAGTCGACAGAAAAACGTCGCACCGCCATCGGGATTACTGCAGTAACCAATTTCGCCGCCGTGCGCCTGCACGATACTTTGGCAAATCGATAATCCAATTCCCATACCATTCGTTTTGGTCGTAAAAAACGGTCGAAATAATTGCTCCTGCGCTGCTTCCGATAAGCCGGGACCATGATCGGAAACACTGAAGCACACCTGACCTTTTTCCTGAAACGTACGCATGATGACGCCGTGCTGTTTGTCCGGCGCGCTATGCATCGCTTCCATCGCATTGCGTAACAGATTCAGCGCCACTTGCTGAATCTGTACGACATCGACCGACACAGTCGGCAAGCCGCCATCGAACTCAAGATGAATCGGTACATCGTTGACGCGCGAATCCACCTCTGCCAATGCCACGACTTCGTTCAGCACATCATTGATGTCGATGCGCTCGCGACCGAAATCCGGCTTTTTCACATAGCTGCGCAACCGCTTGATAACCTCGGATGCACGTACCGCTTGAGTACCCATTTTTTCGAGTAAATCGATCATTTTGGCGCGATCGATTTCGGGATGTTCGAGGAGCCGTTTGCCGACCTGCGCATAGTTGAGGACAGCCGTCAGCGGTTGGTTCAACTCGTGCGCGATACCCGCCGCCAGTTCGCCCGAGCTACTCAGCCGTTCCATGTGCGCCATATGCTGGCGCTGCGTTTCAAGTTCTTCGCGAGTTTGCCGCAGCGCCTCTTCGCTTTCGAGCCAGGCGCTGATATCGCGCAGCACGAGCACAGCGCCATCGGTCGCACGCGTCGAATACGTCAGCGATACTGGTAGCAGCGCGCCGCTGCGCGTTCGCACCAGCTCGGTAGCGCTGTTCGCGGTGCGGCTTAGATAGATTTCATTGCCGGGCGAATGCTCGGACTCTGTCAGTGCGTTTTGCAGAATCGGCAAGTGCTGTAATTGCTCGCCGATTAAATCCGACGCCGGCCAACCCGTTATACGCGTCGCAGCCGGATTAACCGATGTGATGCGTCCTTCGGTATCGATCCCGATAATCCCTTCATCGACTGCGTTCAGAATTTGCTGATTTTCAGCTTCGAGTTCGCTATTGCGTCGCGCCAGCTCGCGCTCAAGGCGATGAATTTTTATGTGCGTGCGTACGCGCGCGACGACTTCGTCGGATTGAAAAGGCTTCGCGATGTAGTCGACGCCACCGACGGCAAACCCGCGTACCTTCGCGCGACTATCGCCAAGCGCAGACAGAAAAATGACCGCAATAGCTGCGGTTTCCGGATCGGATTTCAGTTGTTCGCAGACGTCGAAGCCATCCATATCCGGCATCATCACGTCGAGCAAAACCAGCGATGGTTTGGCGCGGCGTGCAATATCGAGCGCGGTTAAACCGTTTTTTGCAATCAGCAAACGGTAGCCACTGCCTTGCAGCGTTTTGTAAAGAATCTGCAAGTTGATCGGATTGTCGTCGACAAGCAGTATCTGTTCGCTGCCCGCATCGGTGGCTTTCACCTGATCGCTTCCCTATTCCGCATACGTCGCTCCTGTGGTTGCGAGCAGTTGCCGCAACGCATCGAAATCGAAACTGTCGAGCAGTTGCTCGATATGGTGCGCGAGCGCTATTTGTTCTGCCGAGCCGCTGTGCAGTGTTTTCAGCGAGGCCCGCATCGCTTCAACGTCCCCTACTGCTACTGCGATTTGCAATTCGGCGGCCAATGTCGACGGCAGCGACGAATCGATCGTTGTCGCTGCCACGGCTGGCGCCATCGCCACAGGACACAGAGGGAGATGCAGATGCTGCGATATTTTTTCCAACAGCTCGGCGACGCGCACCGGCTTGCTGACGAAATCGTCGCAACCTTGGGCGCGCATGCGTTCGATCACTTCCGGGAAAGCACTTGCCGATACGGCGATGACGACGACGTGACGCAACAATGGATCGCCCTTGATCGCCGCCGTAGCCGCAAAACCATCGAGCACCGGCATGCGCACATCCATTAACACCAACGGCACTGGCCGACTGCGCAATTGATCGAGCGCATCCTGCCCATGCTCCGCCTCGATCACTTCCATACCGCTTGCGCGCAGCATGCCCGACAACACTTGGCGATTGATTGGATTGTCGTCCACCACCATTACCGTCACCGTATTGCCGCCGGTATCGAGCATTTGATACCCGAGGCGCGGCGGTTGCGGCCCGCGCTCGCCGATACTTCGCTGCAACGGCAGGAAGAAGCTGAAACAACTGCCGGCGCCCACTGCGCTTTGCAGCCGCAAACCGCCGCCCATCGCCTCGCATAATCGAACACTGATCGGCAGTCCAAGACCGGTACCGCCGCTGGCGTGATGCAGCTGCCGAAACGGATGAAAGATTAACGCCTGCTTTTCGGGAGGAATGCCCACGCCGGTATCGCAGACTTCGAATGAAATTTCGCCCGCTGCGCTGAGCCACACTCTGAGTTTCACGTTACCGGCTTCGGTGAACTTCACCGCGTTTGCCAATAAGTTAATCAATATCTGGCGCAGCTTGACCTCATCGACAACAATTGTGCCCGGCACTGCGTCGTCTATTTCCAGCGAATAGCTCAGCCCTTTTGCATCGACACGCTCGCGTACGATATTGCTGACGCTCTCCAACAAGTCGAACAGATCGCAACTCATCTGCTGAATTTCGATTTTGCCGCTCTCGATTTTCGCCAGGTCGAGCACATCATCAATCAACGTCAGCAAATGCTGGCCGCAGCTTTCTATCGCAAGCAGATTGCGCCGCTGCTCTGCGGATACCGATTGATCGCGCAGCAATATCTGCGCATAACCGAGCACGCCATTCAGCGGCGTGCGCAGTTCATGACTCATGCTCGACAGAAATTGGCTCTTCGCGTGGTTCGCATCCTCGGCGGCAATGCGCGCGGCGATCAATTCGTTCTCGATGCGTTTGCGCTCGCTGATGTCAGAGATTGTGCCGAGTGCGCGCAGCGGCGCGCCGGCCTCGTCGAACTCCACCGGCTGCCCACGCGACATGAACCATCGATACGAACCATCGCTAGTGCGCATCCGAAATTCCGCGCCATAACCAAGCCCCGCATTGCGAACTTGCAGATAACTTTGCTGCAACGAGTGAATATCTTCCGGATGTATCCAGTCGCGCCATTCGGCAAATTCGATCTGCCGCGTTTGCGCGCTGAAACCGAGTTGCGCGAATAGACTGCCGCTCATCGTCAGCACATCATCCTGCAGATCCATATCCCACAGATGGCTATTGGCAGCGATCAATGCCGTTTCGAAACGCTGCTCGCTGGTGCGCAGCGCATGCTCGATGCGCTCGCGCTGCTCGATCATCCGATTGGCGTCGACGGCGAGCTGTTCAAATTCGCTATATGGCAATTGCTCGACATCGATACTGGTCGAATGTCTGCTGGCATCGGCAAAAAACTGCGTGAATCGCCCCAAGGCGCGCTCGGTACTTCGCGCGAGACGCTGCGCAACCCACAGCGCAGCTAACAGCAACAGCAATAACATCACCAGACCGAACGCGATGCGTTGATTGATACCGCGTTGCATGTCGGCACGCTGACGGGCGATACGCGCCTCGATGCCATCGAGGAATACCGATGTGGTTACCTGCCAATTCCAGCCGGGATAGGTGTGAACGTAGGCCAGTACCGGAACGCGAGCGCCGGTATCGCGACGGGTGCGATGCAGCTGCACGAATTTACCCTGCGGTGCCTTTTGCTGCGTCGCCGGTAACGAAACGGGCTGCGCCTCAGCGAACTCTCGCGCGATGCGCTCACGCGATTTTGGATCATAGTTATCGAGCAGCACCGAGCCATCGCTCGCCACTACCGTGATGATCGTTTCGGCGGCGGAGAGATTACCCAGCCGCGCCAACTCGTTGCGCTTGACCGCGTTGACTATCTCCCCGGTAAAACTGACCGCGGCGATCATAATGTCCAGCGGATGGTAGTAACGTGCGTATTGCAACGCGAGATACGTTTCGCCGCTGCCCGGCTTCCGGTACCAGACCTCGACGTAGCCCTCTCCGTTATTTCGCACCTGCGATGTCAGGTCGCGCACGACCTGAACACCATTGCCATCGACTACGTCGAGGACATAGCGACCTTCCATCTGCGGAAAGACCGGCGCGAGTATCGCGATACCATCCATCGTATTAACGAAGTAATGGCCGCGCGCATCGCCGAAGCGAATCGGCGCGAGCACATCGCGAACGCGCTGCAAAGCCTGCGCGCGATCGGGGATCTTCTTTGGATAATTGAGAATACTGTCGACTTGCGCGATCGCGTTACTGACCGCCGCATGCAATTGCGCGCGCTGCCTCGCGTCGATCGCATTGCGTTCGAATTCAAGGCTTTCAACGATGCTTTCGGCGCGTTGCTGGAGCGCGAGCTGCTGCGCCTCAATATAAGTTTCGCGCCAAATCTTGCTCTGTTCTTCGAATAATGTGCGCTGATCGGATATCCACAGCGACCCCAGCAATGCCACTGGCAGCATGGCCATTACGACCAAGCTGACCAGATAGGTTTGGCTCATGCTGCGTTTGCCGGACATTCCATTTGTTCCTTGAGTATTGGCAAGCCGGAAGGGATGCGATATTTTCGATATCGTTATTGTCATCCCGAAGCATTTCCGGACAGCTACGTTAGTTCCGGAGCATCGCACCCGATATACGTATTTTTACGCAGCACGCACACCTACCGCGATACCAATAACGTCAACAACGGAACGGGGAGCAGGCATGAACGCCGTAACAGCCAAAGTTTATATCGTCGAGGATGACGATGCAGTGCGCGAGTCGTTACAACTGGTACTCGAATCGGTCGGCCACAAAGCACACGCCTATCCTAACGCCAATGCCTTTCTCGACGCGTATAACGCCGATATGGCTGGCTGCATGGTGCTCGATATCCGCATGCCCGGCATGAACGGCATGGAATTGCAGCGCAAACTCAACGAACGAAATTCAATGTTGCCGATCATTTTCGTCACCGGCCATGGCGACGTGCCGATGGCGGTCGAGGCGATGCAGCAAGGCGCTTTCGATTTCGTGCAGAAGCCGTACCGCGAACAGGAGCTGCTGGAAAAAATCGCGCGGGCCTTTGAGGTCGATAAAGCTAACCGGGAGAGTCTGCAACATCGGCAGCAGATCGGGGCACGACTGCAGAGCCTGACGCCGCGCGAACTGGATGTGCTGCGGCTGATGATTGAAGGCAAGGCCAACAAAGTCATCGCGATCGATCTCGATATCAGTCAACGCACGGTGGAAATTCATCGCGCCCGCGTCATGGAAAAACTCGAAGCCAATTCGCTGGCACATCTGGTGCGAATGGTCATGGCGGTAGATCCGGACTTGCTGGCGTCGCGCGACGAGCGCTGATCGAAAGCCCCATCGATCAGCTGGCGTTTATCCTGTTATCGAGCTCGCCGAGTACGCGCAGTAACTCGGCCGTATCGAGATGCGCGCCGCCAAAATATTCTTCCGCCAACGGCTTAATTTCGCAGCGTCCCGGCGGCAATTGCTTCATCGCCACCAGCGCGTGCATGCGCGGCAAGAATACAAATTGCAGCCATTGCACGAAGGTCAGCGTATCCACACAGAACGGCTCGCTGCTAGCGAGCGCCTCGGGAGTCGGCGGCTCGCTTTGCCATTGCTGCAAACGACGCAACTCAGCCTCGACATCGATCAATAACGCAGCCACTTCAATAAATATCGACATCTTTCCTCCGCGCTTTCGATGATTGGTTCTGCGTCAACGGCTTCGGTCAACGGCTTCAGTTAACGGCTAATGTCGCGACGAAACGGTGGCAGCGAATCGAGAATCGCGCGGCCGTATTGCTTGGTCACGATGCGCCGATCGAGCAGCGTGATTTCACCGCTGTCGGATTCACTACGCAATAACCGGCCGCTCGCCTGCACGAGCTTGACCGCCGCATCCGGCACCGCGATTTCCATGAACGGATTGCCGCCGCGCGCTTCGATCCATTCGGCAAGAGCGGCTTCGACCGGCTCATCCGGCACCGCGAATGGAATTTTAGCGATCACCACATGCCGACAATAATCGCCCGGCAAATCCACGCCTTCCGAAAAACTCGCCAAGCCAAAAATCACCGAACCAATTCCGCTATCGATACGCTCACGATGACGCAGCAATAATTCATGCTTGCTGAGCGAGTCCTGCATCAGGATACGCTGCTGCCATTCCGCATCGAGCGCCTCATACACATCTTCCATTTGCCGGCGCGATGCGAACAGCACCAGCGAGCCTTCTTCCGACTTCAATAAATCCGGCAGCATCGTCACCAGCATTTCGGTATGTCGATCCGGATCGGTGGGATCGGCACTCATCGGCGGCACGCGCAATACACCCGCGCCGGCATGATCGAACGGGCTCGGCACTACGGCGAATTTTGCATCGCTCGGCACGCCTGAACGCATCGCGAATCGATCGAACTTACCGAGCGCCGTCAGCGTTGCCGACGTAACGATCGCGCCCGCGCAACGCGACCATAAATGATGCGTCAACGTGCCGGCTGCGATGATCGGACTGCAATGCAATTCGATATCGATGGCGCCGACATTATTTTCGATGGCGAGCAACCAGCGTGCGCGTGGCGGCTTTTCGTCATCGGTATCGCGCGCATAGTAAAACCACAACTCGCGATTCGCTTCCGCGCGCATACGCAACATCGCAATCGCCGGCAACCAGCGCTCGGCGATTTCGCGTTCGATGCCGCCGTTGCCATCGAGCGCATCCTGGAGTGCCGCGGCAACGCGACCGAGGCGCTCGGATATTTCCTCGAATTCGACGCGCAGCGAGCCGGCCTGTTCGCGCAAGAATTCCGGAACGATGCCGTTTTCGAAACGATATTGCGGCGCGCGTGGCTGGCGCTGTTGACGCTGCTCATCGGCGTTCGCGAGCAATTCTTCCAGCGGCGCGCGCAACGCTGCGAGCAATTGCCGCGTTTCATGAATGGCGCCGGGTACGTTTTCCAATTGGCGCGTGATGTTATCCGCCGCGCCCAATTCGGCCGACGCATTTGCGAGCAATTTAATACTTTGCTCAAGCCATTTATCGGTCGCACGCAGCCGACTCGAATACGCGAAATGATCGCGCGCCTTATCGGGCAGGTGATGCCCTTCATCGAAGATGTACAGGGTATCTTCCGGCGCCGGCAGAATGGCCCCGCCGCCGAGGGCGAGATCGGCAAGCACCAAATCGTGATTGGTGACGATCACATCGACTTGATCGATCGCATCGCGCGCTTTGAAAAATGCGCATTGACGCACGTGCGGACAACGCCGCCCGGTGCACTGCGCGTGATCGGTCGACACGCGCGCCCATAAATTTTCGGTGATTTGTTCGGGCCATTGATCGCGATCGCCGTCCCACTTGCCGCTCGCGAGTTTGTCGAGCATGTGCTCTAACACTTGCGTCGTGGCGCCATCGAGTTGCTGTTGCAATTCGTCGGGATATAACGCGAGAGACGGATTGAAGCCGGGCTGTGCCGCGAGCGTGGTATCGAGCTTGGCAAGACAGAGATAACGACCGCGACCTTTCGCGAGCGCGAACGAAAAATTCAATCCACTGTGTTTTTGCAAATCGGGCAGATCCTTGTAAACGATCTGCTCTTGTAACGCGACGGTGGCAGTGGCGATCACCAGTTTCTTTTCGAGCGCCTGTGCAACCGGAATTGCCGCAACGCTATACGCCATCGTTTTACCGGTACCGGTACCGGCTTCGACTACCGCGACCGCGCATTCTTCTTTATCGTCGGCATTCGCTAACGCACGCGCGACTTCGGCAATCATTAAACGCTGACCGTAGCGTGGCTTTAACTGCTTGCTCTCCAACCACTGCCGATAAGCGTGCTGAATCGCTTCTTTTACCGCGTCGGTCAACATCGCCGTTATGCGTTCACGGCAACGCAATTCAATTTGCTGACGATCGGATTCGCATAAATCGCGAGCGCATACGGTCGATGCTGAGCCGGCATGGCATTGATTCGATCGGTGAAAATCTTTTCGATATGCGCATATTCTTTTACATCGAATGGCTTTTGCTCGACACCGCACGGCAGTGCGGGCAGAGAACCATGCAAGCGCTGATACGCGAAAAAATTGGTGGGATGCAACACGTATAAATCGAGGATTTGTTTATCGATTGCCGCAGCGACCGCATCGGCATCCGCGAATTCACCGTTTATCGGCCGACCGAAGCTGACATGCACATCGCCTTTGGTGCCGGAAATACCGAGCGCAATACTTTTCAAATCCTCGTGCGCGGCTTTTTGATAAGAACCTTGCGTGGCTTTCTCGTGAAGCTCACACGCTTTCGCGCCGTCGCACGGATCGTATTCGTACGAAATGGCGATCGGCACGATATGCAGCCGATTGACGAAATCGCTGAACGTTTCACTGCTTTTATCCTGCGCCATCGTCAGCATTTTGATAATGGCCGGCTCGGTGCGATCGACGCCATCTTTCGCGCGTCCTTCGCGCTGCGCAATCCAGATCGAGCTGCGATCCTGTTCGATCGAATGGCGGATATACGCTGAGAGATTCTTGAACGTCGCCAACATTTGTCGCGGACCTTTTGCAGATCGGCGCACGATAAAACTTTTATTCAGCCGCATCAGATCCGCGACAAAGGGTTTCGACAATAAATTATCGCCAATCGCAATTCGCACGGTGTCATGTTCGTTGTGATACAGCGCGTAGTTCATGAACGCGGGGTCGAGCGCGATATCGCGATGATTGCTCATGAATAAATACGGTTGTTCGTCGTCGAGGAGATCAAGGCCCGATGTCGTGAACTGATCGGTCGTGCCCTCGATCATGCGATCCATATAACGTTTGATCAAACTTTGCAGCGAATACACATCGTTAACGCTGCGCAACTCATAGCGCAGCAGCCAGCGCACGACCGAACGCATCGCGCCGGGAAAATGCTTGGTGGTCTTCGGCAGGCGTAATTTCCCGAGACTTTCGAGAAATTCGTGATCGCGCAACAGGCGCTCCAACACCGGGCGCACTTCGCTATCGTGGTAAGGACGAATATCGTCAAAGAGGTTCGACATTATTAAAGATGGCTCCGCGGGCAATCGGCGCGAACCTTACCGGATCGCCAGGTATTCGTCACCTGAATCAGTGCCGTTTATGCTTGACGAGTGCAACTCGCCTCCGTATTATGCGCGCCTGCCTCGTTGCAGGGGACGAAGAAATAACACGGTCTTCGTCGTCATTTACCAGCGTGTTGTGTGATTGCGGGGTGGAGCAGCCTGGTAGCTCGTCGGGCTCATAACCCGAAGGTCGTCAGTTCAAATCTGGCCCCCGCTACCACTTTT
>CAMLJR010000049.1 GCA_946480345.1 uncultured Spongiibacteraceae bacterium | reverse complement strand
GCAAGCAAATCCGTAGTGCCAACATCGAGCCCGGCCTGTGACAATAAAGTGGTTATCTGACGGCACAATCCTCTCCTTTTGCAGACACGCATTTATAGCCAGTCGGTTTCGATTTCGGTGGTTACCTGCGTCATCAATTTATGCACGGGGCATTTGCCCGCGACTTTTAATAATTCAGCGCGCTGCTCGTCGCTGAGATCGCCGGTTACCGATAACAGCGTTTTCAAGCGATATGTGCCCTTTGCTTCTTGGGTGTTATCGCGCTCGACGACGACGTCGATATTTTCGATCGGCATGTGTTTGCGATTCGCGTACCACAGCACGGTTAGCGCTTTGCATGCGCCGAGTGCTGAATCATATAGATCGTGCGGCGATGGACCCGCATCTTCGCCGCCGGTGGCTGCGTCAACGTCAGCGGTTAGAGTATGTTCGCGCACATGAATGGTGTGTTTGGTGCGGCCGGGCGTATCGCGCGTGATGCGAATCGTCATCGAATAATCTCCGTTCAGGCAGGGTTAATATCGCCGGCCAAGAATACCCGCTAGCTGCATGCATGGGCAGCACGAATGCGGGTTGCCTCGCCGAGGCATAGCGTTATGATGCGCGTGCGAATGCGAAAGTGCTCAATCGAATCTACGCCCAGGAGATCGCATCATGATGACCAAATTGTTTGCAGCCGTTGCTGTAATTACGCTGGCCGGTTGTTCGATGTTACCGGCATCCATGCAAGAAACTAAAAAAGCGACAGCGGAAATCGAACCGACCGCGGGCAATACCGCGCGCGGCACCATTGTGTTTACGCAGGAAGCCGATAAGGTGTTGGTCGATGCGACGCTCATTGGCCTTACGCCCGGCCAACATGCATTTCATATTCACGAAAAAGGCGATTGCAGCGCACCCGACGCGACCAGCGCGGGCGGCCATTTCAATCCCGACAGCAAACCGCACGGCGATCCGTTCGGAACCGCGCATCACGCCGGCGATATGCCGATGTTGAATGTCGATGCCGCTGGCAAAGCCAAACTGTATTTCGAGATGAAAGCCGCCACGTTGCAACCGGGCGATAACAGCATCGTCGGCAAAGCGGTTATCGTTCATCAGAAGGCGGACGATTTTACGGCGCAGCCCGCCGGCAATGCGGGTGCGCGCGTTGGTTGCGGCGTGATCGTAGCCAATTAAATTTGCGGGATGTCGTAAAACGCATAACCGTAAAGGGCAGCGGCCGTAATGCCGCTGCGCTTTCTCTAATTTTGCAGCGAACCTAGCTCAACCCCCGTGTCTAACATTTCTCCTTTCTGGTTGCCCGCATGAAATCCGTTAAAACATTCGCCGCTGTATGTCTGCTCGGCGTCGCCACCGTCGCGCACGCCGGCAGCAAAATGCTGATGCTCGATCAACAGACTAAACGCGCCGATATTCCGTTCAGTACGCTCAGCGATCTGCAAAAACCGCGTTGGCTGGGCAAACTCGCCTACGATCCCGGCTATTTCAAAATCGTTGCGCGCACTTATGTGATCGCTGGCGCCGAGGGCGATATGTATTGTGGTTTCACTGGCGATTCGTGGGTGAAGGAACAATCGTCGATTCTGATCACCGCAACGGCGCGCGGGCTCGACGCACTGCCGAATCCGATTGAAGTACCGATTTACACGCGCGATACCACGCGCGGCGGGCCGATATGCACTGGCGCGGAATTGAGCGTCGCCGATGTCATGCCGTTCACACTGATGAAGGACGCCGACGACCGCGGCATGATTTTTATTTCGTTCAAGTATTCGGATGATCGGCACGAGAATCTATCGAGTATGGCCACTCAGGCAATGTCGATATTGCAGGCTTTCAATCCGGCATCGGCTGCCGCCGCCGCAGTGTCGCCGTTGACCAACAATGCAATGCAGGCGATGAGTTCGTCATACGGAAAAATCACCGGCGTCGGCGCTACTGACTGGGTGACATTGCCGATTGATTTCAAATCGCTGCGCGACGGCATCGATACATGGAGCGTGCAGGTTCAGCTTGCGGAACGCAGCATCGGCAGCTCGTTCACCGACATCGTCAACAATCCCGAAAAATACAAAAAGAAAATTCGGCCGGTATTGCGCGTCGAGTTCAAAGTGGAATACGCGCCATCGGTGTTCACGCGCGAAACCGAATTGCATCTCGACGGGCAGTTTTATCCGAAAATCGATCCATCCAACAAAAATCTGATTGCCGGTCCGAGCAATACACCAATACAACAACCGTCGTTGCAGATGAAATTGAACGCAGATTCGCCATCGCCGATCGTAAAACTGGCGCGCGAAGTCAATTGTTCGTCGACCCTGCAAACCGGTTGCGACGACATCAAAAAAATTATCGACCCGGCGCCATTGACGTTGCTCGATAAGGCGATTTGGTACAACGCGGCGCTCTCGCAAGTCAACGAAAACTGGGGTACCGATTCCAAATTCATGCGCTCGAATTGCATTACCGCCGGTGCCCGCGATTACGCAGCCGTGCTCGATGCGTGGTTTCCGGGCAGCGTGAACATCATCAAATTGTCCGATGTGGAATACGCACGCCGTACCGCACGACCGTTCACGCAATCGACGCAGCGATTATTTCCGGATTTCGCCCACGCATTAATTCAAACGCAAAATTCACCGCAACAAGCTGAGGTCGAGCTGAGGGAATTGCTCGACGACAATGTCGTGCTGCGGCCAATGAGCAGTATTTTTGCGGAAAACCTTGCTGATCGACGCGGCTATGCCGAAGTCGCGCCGGCGCTGTCGGGTTTAAAAGTGAAAAGTGTCGGTTGCTTCTATCAAATGCCTTATCAGGTTGGGCAAAACGAAGGTTATGTCGTTTATACACTCGCCGACCGCAATGACCCGTTGCGCGCGCTGGTGAAATTCAATAGCAACAAAATTACCGATATCACATTGCACGACGTCAACACGCCATCGTATAAAAACGAAGTGCTCGATCAGGAATGGCACACGCAATCGACATGCAAAACACAAATCATTCCGGCGCTGCTGGCGCCGGCGGCAATTACCCCTATCGCTGCTAATTAAAGTGAGGGTGGCCAACTGAAACGAGGCCCACCAATTAATTCGAGGAGAGGGATATGGCAATCTGGATACATGCACTCAAGTTTCTGCCGTGGAAAGACATGATCGATTACGCGCCGACTGTAGTCAGCGGCGCGCAAAAGCTGTGGCAGCGCGTGCGCAAAAAAAACAGCGAACCGTCAGCGCCTGTCGACTCGTTACCGCAATCCCCTGAAGCCGTCCTCGCCGAGCTGCAACAACAAGTTGCCGAGCTACGCACGCAACAGGTCGAACTATCGAATCTGGTTAAAGAACTGGCCGATCAAAATCAGCGATTGGTGCAGGCAGTGGATGTGTTGCGTGTGCGCACCAAAATACTGTTATTCGGTTTTATCGCCATTGGAATTGGATTAGCGGCACTTTCGTTACGTTAAGGAGAATTCGTGGAATCTGTTATCGCGGTGAAGCAACTCACCAAAACCTATGAATCTGGATTCAAGGCGCTGAACGGCGTCGATCTGGAAATACGGCGCGGCGAAATTTTTGCGCTGCTCGGCCCGAACGGAGCCGGCAAGACGACGCTGATCAGCATTATCTGCGGCATCGTCAATCCCAGCGGCGGCAGTGTGCTGGTCGATGGCCACGACATCGTGCGCGATTATCGCGCAGCGCGTTCGAAGATCGGATTGGTGCCGCAGGAATTATTTACCGAAGCATTCGAAAGCGTATGGGCGACGGTGACGTTCAGTCGCGGTTTGTTCGGTAAACCGCGCGATCCCGCGTATATCGAAAAAGTGCTGCGCGATTTGTCGCTGTGGGATAAGCGCGACACCAAAACGATGGCGTTATCGGGTGGCATGAAACGTCGCGTGATGATCGCGAAAGCGCTGTCGCACGAACCAACCATTCTGTTTCTCGATGAGCCCACCGCCGGGGTCGATGTCGAACTGCGTCGCGATATGTGGGAAATGGTGCGCAAGCTGCGCGCCAGCGGCGTCACTATTATTCTCACCACGCATTACATCGAGGAAGCCGAGGAAATGGCCGATCGCATCGGCGTAATCAATCACGGCGAAATCGTGTTGGTGGAAGATAAAGCCTTGCTGATGCGAAAGCTCGGCAAGAAACAATTGACGCTGCAATTGCAGCAGCCGTTGACGCAATTGCCTGCTGCGCTCGCTCATCTCGGCCTCGAACTCGGTGCCGATGGCAACGAGCTCGTCTATACGTTCGATGCGCAGCACGAGCACACCGGCATCGCCGAATTACTCGCGCGTTTGAGCGAGCACGGCATCGGCTTCAAGGATCTGCACACCAGCGAGAGTTCGCTGGAGGATATTTTCGTTAATCTGGTGAGGGCGCCATCATGAATTTCCACGCGATTCGCGCCATTTATTTATTCGAGCTGGCTCGCACCTGGCGCACCTTGATGCAGAGCATCGCATCGCCAGTCATTTCCACCTCGCTCTATTTCGTTGTATTCGGTTCGGCGATCGGCTCGCGTATGGTCGAAATCGATGGCGTCAGTTACGGCGCGTACATCGTGCCGGGTTTGATCATGCTGATGCTGCTCACCGAAAGTATTTCGAACGCATCGTTCGGAATTTATATGCCGAAATATTCGGGCACGATTTACGAGGTATTGTCGGCGCCGATTTCGTATGTCGAAATCATCATCGGTTACGTCGGTGCGGCCGCAACGAAATCGATCATCCTCGGTATGTTGGTACTCGCCACGGCGCGCGTATTTGTGCCGTTCGAAATTGCGTATCCACTCGCAATGATCGCCTTTTTGATTCTCACCGCCGTCACCTTTTGTTTATTTGGATTCATTCTCGGCGTGTGGGCGGATGGCTTCGAGAAATTGCAAATTGTGCCGATGCTGATCATCACACCGCTGACATTTCTCGGCGGCACATTTTATTCGATCAATATGCTGCCGCCGATCTGGCAGAAGATCACCTTGTTCAATCCGGTGGTGTATCTGATCAGCGGCTTTCGCTGGAGCTTTTACGGCGTCGCCGACGTTAATATCGCCGTCAGCCTCGGCATGACGTTGCTATTTATGCTGATGTGTCTCGCCGTGGTGTGGTGGATATTCAGGACCGGTTACAAACTCAAACATTGATAGATCGCCGCTGGAATTATTTCCTGCCGGGAATCACAAATGTAAACGTCGAGCCTTTGCCGACTTCGCTGCTCACGGTGACTTTGCCGTCGTGCGCTTCGACAAAGGTTTTGACGATGGTGAGACCGAGACCGAGCGCGCCATCGCGTTCTGAATCGGTTTCGAGTTTATCGAAAACGGCATCGAGGCGATCGGATGGAATGCCGGCGCCATTGTCGCGCACGAAACACTCGACATCGCCATTACGCATTTCTTTTGCCCCGAGAATGACTTCACCGCGCGGCGTATATTTAATTGCGTTTGCGATCAGATTTTGAAAGACGCGCCGTAGTAGCGCAGCATCGGCATAAATCATCAATTCGTCGGGCACTTGATTAATCAGCTTCGTGCTTGAGGTGCCGGCGATGGGATGTAAATCGTGAATAAGCAATTCAACCAGCGGCCATAAATCGAAGTTACGCCGTTCCAGCTTTATTCCCGATTCCGTTTCGAGATTGATGTTTTCCTTCAGGACGTTGCCGACCAGTTCTTCGAGGTGCTTCACGTTGCGATGCAATGTTTTCAGCATCAAGCCGGTTTCCGCGTTGCCGGCCGCGCCTTGCAGTTTGATCTCCAGCACCCGTGCGGCCAGTGAGATCGCGTTCAGCGGTGTGCGTAAATCGTGCGCGACGAAGGCGAGATAATCTTCACGCCGTTGCTGCACTTCGAGCGCCTTTTGCGTGGCATACGTTTGCACCGCGAGTCCGATCGCTTGATCGAAAACGCGATTCATGATGTGAAACGGTTTTCCTTGCAGGCTGACTTCGTGCAGATCGGCCACATCGTGTATGCAACCGCGCAAAATATTGTATTCGGCGACCACTTCTTCAATATCGAATCCATCTTTCAGTCGCTGTCCGCCATGCTCTGGCGGACTGCCTTCGAGCAACGCATCGACGATGGTTTCGTCCGACATTTTCTGAAATGCCAATGCCAGCTCGTCAAGCAGCAGCGGAATATGATCATCGAGCGCGGGTATATCGAGATTTTTCGCGGACGGCATTTGGCAAACTTGTCGACGCCAGGTTGTCAGCAACGCCTCGCGCTCCTGGACAATCAGCAGCGCTATTTTGCTTAATCTGGAAGCCATGAATTTTCTCGCGTTAATGTTCGAATAGATGTTGTACTTTACGTTTTAAGGCGCACGAAAAAACAAAATTCGTGCGCATCAATTTTCAGCAAACTGGCTAGGCGGCAATTCCGCGCAATCGAGTTGGCGGTATTCCTGCCAGTTCCAGAAATCGTCGGTTTGAAATCCCATCAAAAATAATTTCGCGTAGATTTTGCAGCGCGTCGATGCGCTCGCGATCTGATCGTCGTTGAGCAAACGTTGTTTCAGCATTGTCACTGTCATCGCGTCGTCGCTCATGCGCACGCCGCCACTTTTCGCGGAATCGAAAATCATTTGGCGCGGTCCGCTCGATTGCCATGGCGTCCATTCCGGCTGTTGCGGATTGTCGCCGTTGCCGGGCTTGCCATCGCGCGCGAACGCAGCCCAGTAACTCATCATCTGTGCGCTGAGCGTATCGTCGGAAAATGGAAAGCCGGGCGCGCTTTTTCCCAGCACGAAACGAACTTCAAAACCGTGCGCGGCGCCGAGCCAATCGGCGAGATCGACGACGCCTAAATCCGGCTCCTGCTGCCAGTCGAAGCGATACGTGAATACGGTATCGCCCTGCGCCTTGTGCAGCACCGCCGCCGGCTCGTCGACCGCGAGCGCTTTCCAGCCATCGGAGTAATAACGCGTGATGCGGTTGTAGTCATCGAGATTTTTGATGCGTGGAATAAAGCCCAGGCGCATATCGACAAACTCGGGATCGGTGGCCATGAATAGTTTCATTTCGTCACGGTTGCTGCCGAGTATCAACGGCACGGCGTTGTATTTCGCGCTGTCCGCGAATGTCTGCAGTAGCGATTGCTCCGGTAGTACATGGCCGTCGCGAAAGCTGTTCGGGGTGGTATACATGCCGAAGCCGCGCGGATTGACGACGGCCAGCAATTGCTGCGGTGTTTTCGCGCGTAAATAGTCGAGCACGGCGCTATCCGCCATTTTTTGCTGCACGCTCTTGGCGGCGACACGATCGGCGGCCTTGCCATCGGCAATCAACAGTTTGCTGACGAATTCGCGCGAACTATTGCTTGAACCAAGCGCTTCATCGTCGCTGTAGTTTTCCGCGTAGCTGCGCGGCGTCGTGCGCACGCCGCCGCTTTGCGAAATGGCACGATGGAACAATCCTTTCGCGAGCGGTGACGCGACCAGCATCATGACGTCGTGCGCGCCCGCGCTTTCGCCGAAGATCGTCACGTTATTGGGATCACCCCCAAACGCAGCGATGTTTTGCTGCACCCAATGCAGCGCGGCGATCTGATCGAGCAGACCGTAGTTGCCTGATGCGTCTTCCGGCGAAGCATCGACACGCAACGCGGGATGACTGAGCCAGCCAAACACGCCGAGTCGATAATTAAGCGCGATGACGATGACGTTCTGTTTGCCTGCCAGCTCGTTGCCCTGCCCCATCGCGGCCGAGCCGATCGTATTGCCGCCGCCGTGTATCCACACCATCACCGGCAACGGCCGCTCGGCTTTCGCGCGCGGCGCCCAGATGTTCAGCGTCAGGCAATCCTCGCTGCCTTTCACTTCCTGCCTGAGCGAAAACTGGGTGCATTCCGCGCCATAAGCGAGTGCGCTGCGTGTTTGCTGCCACGCCGGCAGCGGTCGCGGGGCGCGCCAGCGCAAGGCCTCGACCGGCGGTTGCGCATACGGAATGCCGAGCCAGGCGTAAGTGTTGTGTTTTTCCTCGAAGCCGATCACCGGGCCGGCTGGCGGTTGTCGCAGCGAATCGTCAGCGGCGCCAGGCGGCAGGCGCTTGGCGACGACAACTCCGGCGATGACCATACCAACGATCAATAAAACGAGCAGAGCTTTTTTCATGGGGCGCATTCCTGGGCGTTTGTTATTTGTACAGCCGCGCGGTTATAGCCTTCGACGCGCGTGCGGTGCAAACGAATTCTGCCGCTATTACTTTTCGGTAACGACCGTTATTTTGTTGAAGCAATTATTATCAACAGCATTTCTAATTGCCCCTTGACCCACTTGCGTTGATTGCCCGACGACACAGGAGCCCATAACAATGCCCGCAAACATGCGTATGAATCGCCGGCAGTTGCTAACTACTGCTGGCCAGCTCGGCCTCCTGGCCAGCCTCGGCGGATTAAACGCTCGCGCGCTGGCGGCGCCCGCATCAGCCGCCACTATGCAAGTGTTCATCGACAATCTGGTGGCGCAACGGATGGCTCCCGGCGCGGTGCTGGCGATTGGCGAAGATTCCGCTGCACCGCAATTCCTGCGTGCCGGCAAGCTGGCCTTCGACAGCAGCTTCGCGGTCGATGCCGATACGTTGTGGCGCATTCATTCACAGACCAAGCCAGTAACCGGCATCGCGGCGATGATGCTGATCGGCGAAGGGCAGTTGAAGCTCGATCAGCCGGTGGCGGATTTCATTCCCGCGTTCGGCAAAATGCGCGTGCTGATCGATCCCGATCGCAGTCTCGATGCGCGGCCGGCCACCCGCACCATGACTATCCGCCATCTGCTGACGCACACGGCGGGGCTCGGTTACACCACTCCGCTCAACAAAGGGCCGCTGGTCGATGAGTATCTGCGCCTCGGTCTGAGCGCGGGTCTGGGAAGCCGCAATGAGAACCGTTCAGCCGTATCGAGTCTGGCCGAGTTCGCCGAGCGCTTGGCCACGCTGCCGCTGCTCGCGGAGCCCGGCACGAAATGGAGCTATTCGTGCTCGCTCGATCTGTTGGGGCGAGTAATCGAAATTGTCGGCGGCATGCCGTTCGACCAGTTTCTGGAACATCGTTTGTTCAAGCCGCTGGGCATGCGCAGTACGTACTTTGGAGTGCCGCAGAGCGAGCGCAATCGCTTGGTCACCAGTTATCAGCGGGACGATAGGACGCTGACCGAGGTCGATCCCGGCGCCACCTCGATTTATCTCGACCCGGCGCCCGTGCCGTACGGCGGTTCGGGACTCGTGTCGTCGGCGCGCGATTACGATCGGTTTCTCGCCATGCTCGCCAATCGCGGCACCCTCGACGGTGTGACGATCCTGTCGCCGGACAACGCGGCGCTCAGCATGTCGAACCTGCTGCCGGCGGGCGTGGATATGCCGGTGTGGGAGCAAATGGGGCTCCCAACCGGCGCGGGTTTTGGCGCGGGCGGTAGCGTCCAATTGTCGGGGCCAGGCAAAGGCTCGTTCGGTTGGTTTGGTGTGGCCGGAAGTATCGGCCGCGCCAATCCGATTACACGGCGCCGCGCGTCCGGCTTTATCAATGTGTTTGGAAACTTCGCGCTCGTCGAGAAAATGAGCGCGACCATGGATTGGTAGCTCCCCTCTCGTTCTTTATCTCTCTTTCACTCTTTATCGCGCGGTGATGGCCGCGCCGATTCCAATCCCCATTCCCCTCTGCATGAAAGTTCTCACACCCGCGACGGCACGGCCGGGCAGCCCTGAGCGCCGTGGTCTACGCTTGGTGGCATTTCAGCAGTCGGATCGGTGGCGTGTCGGAAACTCGGGAGCGACGAACCAGCGCGGATCGGGGTGGATTCTTCATCCCGGATCTGTGCCATGTGCAGGCGGTTTTCCTGCTCGTGCTGGTCGGCGAGCTGCTCGCCATCGTGCTCAGCATTGCCCGGGTCGGTCTGGAGCAATTCAGCTGGCAGAGCTTCGCGACGATCTCGCTGTTCGTGCAGTGGACGGTATTACTCAGCGCGGCCGGTTTGTGCTGGCTGCGGCGGCGTCTCGTCGATTGGCCGCGCGCCTCGGCGGCGGCGCTGAGCTATCTCTGGGTTCTGCTGGTTACGGCGACGGTTAGCGTCAGCTCGCAATGGCTGCTCGGCGACATGCTGAACGGCAAACCGTGGCAGCTGGACGGCTGGCAGGTGCTCGACAATCTGGTGATCAGCGCGGTGCTCGCGGGCATTGCGCTGCGCTACTTCTATTTGGCGCAGGAGCTGCGCCAGCGCCAGCGCGCCGAGCTGGAAGCGCGCATTCAGGCATTGCAGTCGCGTATCCGCCCACATTTTTTATTCAACAGCATGAATAGCATCGCCAGCCTGATCGGCAGCGATCCGGCGGTGGCCGAGGCTGCGGTTGAGGATCTGGCGACACTGTTCCGCGCGACATTGTCGCAGGTGACAACGGAAGTGACGATCGCCGATGAGCTGGAATTATGCCGACGCTATCTGCGCATCGAACAGCTGCGGCTCGGCGATCGATTGGCGCTGGAATGGGCGCTCGACGAGCTGCCGCAGCAACTGCCGATTCCCAGCCTGACGCTGCAACCAGTGCTCGAAAATGCGATTTATCACGGCATTCAGGCGCGGCCCGACGGCGGTTGCATCCGGGTTTATGGCCACTATCGCGCTGAAATTGTCACGCTCGAAGTGAGCAATCCGCTGGCGGAAATACGCGCGGAAAACGGCAAAGGCAATCGCATGGCGCTCGACAATATCGGCCGCCGTTTGCAGGCGTTGTATGGCGAAGATGCCGGTGTCGAGAGCGAACAGCGCGACGGCGTTTTCATCACCAAACTGCGTTATCGAGTTGCGCTGGCGGCTGGCGGTGAACCGACGGCAACGCATGAGCCTCTTTTGCCATGAACATAAAGAAAGTGCCATGAATATAAAGAAAACCACCACATGAAAGTGCTGATCGTCGACGACGAACCGCTCGCGCGCGCGCGTTTGCGGCGCCAACTGATCGCGCTGCCGACCATCGAAATCGTCGGCGAGGCGGACAACGGCATTGCCGCGCTCGATGCCTGCGCAACGCTGCAACCGCAGGTGGTGCTGATGGATATCCGTATGCCCGGGCTCGACGGTCTGAGTGCAGCGCTGCAACTGGCGCAGCAGCCGACCGCGCCGGCGGTCATTTTCTGCACGGCTTACGACGAATACGCGATCGATGCGTTCGATGCGAACGCGGTCGGCTATCTGCTGAAACCGGTCAGCCAGGACAAACTCGCGCAGGCCCTCGCGAAAGCCGAGCGCCTATCGCAATCGCAGTTGCACGCGTTGCAGCCGGTGCGCAATTCCCCGGAAGCAACGCGCAGCCATATCGCCGCCAAATCCCGACGCGGTCTCGAACTGATTCCGCTCACCGACGTGCGTTACTTCATCGCCGATCACAAATACGTCACCGTTTATCACCGCAATGGCGAAGTGCTGATCGACGATTCGCTGAAAGAGCTGGAGGACGAATTCGGCCAGCGCTTGCTGCGCGTGCATCGCAATGCGCTGGTGCTGGTCGAGCACGTGCTCGGGCTGGAGCGAATTGCGCTCGGGCAGCATCGCGTGAAGCTCGCCGATATCAATCACGGCCCGATGATCAGCCGCCGCCACCTCGCCGAAGTGCGGCGCGCACTGGAAAATCTGTAACCGCATTGCCGATCCGCTAATTTCGGGATGGGTTCTTGTATCATGCAGGCGATCGATCCCATCGCCGTAGATTCCTATGACTTCCGAGACTATTCGCATCGCGACGCGCACTCTTAAAATTGCGACACGTAGAAGTCCGCTGGCGTTATGGCAGGCAGAATTTGTGCGTGCGCAATTGCAGCGCCTGCACCCGCAGCTGCAAGTCGAACTCGTTACATTCACCACACGCGGCGACAAGATTCTCGATAGTCCGCTCGCGAAAATCGGCGGCAAGGGTCTGTTCGTCAAGGAACTCGAAACCGCGCTGCTCGAAGGCAATGCCGATATCGCCGTGCATTCGATGAAAGATGTGCCGATGGATTTTCCGGAGGGGCTCGGCCTCGCAGTGATTTGCGAACGCGAAGATCCGCGCGATGCATTCGTCAGTAATCGTTTTCCGAATTTAGCCGCGCTACCGCACGGTGCGCGCGTCGGTACGTCCAGCTTGCGACGCCAGTGCCAATTGCACGCGCTTCGGCCCGATCTCGATATCGTCAGCCTGCGCGGCAACGTCAATACGCGTCTCGCCAAACTCGATGCCGGTGAATTCGATGCGATCATGCTCGCCACCGCCGGTTTGCTGCGGCTCGAATTCGGCGAACGCATTCGCGAGCGCATTGCCACCGATGTCAGTTTGCCCGCCGGCGGCCAGGGCGCGATCGGTATCGAAATTCGCAGCGACGATGCGCGCGTTCGCGCGTTGTTGCAGCCTCTGCATCACCAACCCACAGCGGTATGCGTGCGTGCCGAGCGCGCATTGAATAAAAAATTGCAGGGCGGTTGTCAGGTGCCGATCGCCGCATTCGCCGAACTGATCGACGCATCGAACACTGCGCAGCTGCGATTGCGCGGGCTGGTCGGCGCGCCCGACGGCTCGGTTATGTTGCGCGCCGAAGGCAGCGGCGCCAGCGACGACGCGGAATCTCTCGGCGAACGCATCGCCATCGAATTGTTGCAACAGGGCGCGGGTGAAATTCTTGAGCAAGTCTATCGCGAGCAATAATCCCGCCCTCGCCGGTCTGCGCGTACTGATCACCCGGCCGCGCGAACGCGCCGATGATTTGAAGCACGCAATCGCGGCTGCCGGCGGTACGCCGATCCATATTCCGCTGCTCGATGTGGCGCCGTTGCAACTTCCTGTCGACGAACCGATTTGGCTGCAGACGCGGCAACGCATTATCGATTTGGATCGCTATCGCCGCGTCATTGCCATCAGCGTCAATGCGGTACACTACGGCCTGCAATGTCTGGCCGATTATTGGCCACAATGGCCGATTGGCATCAGCTGGTACGGCATCGGTACAGCCACCATTTCCGAATTCGCGCGCTGGGATATTCGTGCCCTTGGCGGTAACGCGGCGATGAGCAGCGAAGGATTGCTGGCCTTACCCGAATTGCAAAATGTCGACGGCGACCGCATTTTAATTTTGCGTGGTGTCGGTGGCCGCGAAACGCTCGCAACGATACTGCGTCAGCGCGGTGCGCTGGTGGACTACGCCGAATGCTATCGACGTATTGCCCCTGCGCTCGATGCCGATCAGCAACAGATATTGTGCGCGGCGAGTTTCGATGCGATCAGCGTCAATAGCGGCGAAACGCTGCAGAATTTGATGCAGTACAGCAACGAACATCTGCTGACAGTGCCGCTGATCGTGCCGAGCGCGCGCGTCGCCGATGACGCAAAAGCGATGGGTTTTAGCGACGTGATTACCGCGGCCAATGCCAGCACCGCCGCAACGCTAGCCGAGTTGCAGTCGATCAAATGCCGTTCATCAGAGTGAACTGATAACGATGGATTGCCCGACTGAACTGATAGCGATAGTCAGAGTGATCTGATAACGATTGCCAGATTGAACTGATAACGATTGAGAATGCGAATGACCGATTCGACCGAAACAGTTTCAACGCCAGCAGCCCCTGTCAACGCCCCAGCACCGGCGCGGACCGTGGTGGTGCATCGCAGCCCGCTCGCAGCGTTGGCGTTTTTGCTCGCGTTCATTTCACTGCTCGGCATCGCAGCACTTTTCTATCGCGACAACACCCAGCGCGAACTGACCGATTTTCGTTTGCAATCGCTGATTCAAGACCAATCGACCGCGCTATCGCAGGCACGTCAACAAATCGCCGATCAGCGCGCGGATATTCGCAGCACGCGCGAACAATCGACGGCGCAATTCAATCAATTACGCGCACAAATGGAAACGCAGCAACAGCGTTTGGTCGCGCTGGCGACAACCGATCGCAGCGATTGGCAACTCGCCGAAGCCGAATATTTATTGCAGCTGGCGAATCAACGGCTGCTGCTGAGCGGCGATCCAAAAATCGCGCTCGAACAATTGGTCGCCGCGGACGACATCATTCATAAATTCGACGACAGCGGTCTGCTTCCCGCGCGCGCGGCACTCGCGAAAGATATCGCCGCACTGAAAACCGTCGAAGTCGTCGATACCGAAGGCATTTATCTGGCGATCGAAGCGGTCGCGGAGCAAGTACAGCAACTCGAATTGATCGAACCGGTGACAATGAAAAATGAGGTCATCGAACCCGTCGCCGCGAATGCATCGCTCGGCGATAAATTGCACTCGGGCTTGCGGGCGGCACTGAAAAAACTCGATCAGTTAATTCAAATTCGCCGCCGCGATCAGCCGTATCAGCCAGTGCTCGCACCGCAATACGAAGAAGCCATGCAACAGAATCTGAAACTCGCGTTCGAGCAGGCGCAGGTCGCGTTGCTGATGAATAATCAGAAACTTTATGAACACAGCCTCGGCAAAGCGCAGACGTTACTGACCACGTATTACACGGTCGACGAGCACGCGACGCAGATCGTCAATCAAGCGATCGATGAATTAAAGAAAAAGCATGTCGCCGTTACGCTGCCGGATATTTCACAATCGCGCCGTGAATTGAAAGCGTATCTGAATATGCGACGCGCACAGCAAGGCGCCGGTGTGGCGGGAGCTGCGCAGTGAAGCGTCTGTTTATCGCGATATTGATTACGCTGTTGTTCGCTGCCGCGCTGGCGGCTGCTATCGCTTACGACCCCGGTTACGTACTCATCGCGTTCGGCAATTACACGCTGGAGACGACCGTATGGGTCGGCATCGCATTGGTGCTGGTCATTCTGGTGGCGATGTACCTTTTCGTGGTGATGTTTCACCGCACATTGCGCCGCGGCAGTTTGATCAGCCGCTGGCGCTCATCGTGGAGCGAGCGGCGCGGTCGCAATTTATTGCAGCGCGGCTTGCGCGCGTATCTCGAAGGTAATTTCGAACGCGCGCGCGTTGTGCTCGATCGCGGTGCCAGCCGCGCCGAATCGCCAGCGCTCAATTATGTGTTGGCGGCGCGCACAGCCATCGAACAGAACGAATTCAAACTCGCCGAATTGTATTTACTGCGCGCACAACGCACCGACGATAACGCCGATTTCGCGATAGCCCTCGCGCAGGCGGAATTGCATTTGCATCAACACAAAGCAGCGGAGGCGCTGGCGATTCTGACCAAGCTGCGCCGCGATGCGGCCAAGCATCCGCATGTATTGCAGCTGTTACTGCAAACTTATACCGCACAACGCGACTGGCGCAGCGTCCTTGAATTGGCGCCGCATTTACGCAAATACAAAGTATTGAGCAAGGAAGCGGTCGCCGATCTCGAAATCCGCGCCACGGTGAACCTGCTCGACGAAATCGGCAGCGGCGACGAATTATCGGTGTTGCATCAAGCATGGCGCGATCTGCCGCGTGCAGCCGAACGCACTGCTCCTATCGTGGCCAGTTATGCGCGCGCGTTGATTGCACTCGGTGCCGGCGCGGAAGCCGAAGCTATTTTGCGTATTCAACTTAAACGCGAATGGAGCGAGCAACTCGTCGCGCTGTACGGCCAGGCCGAAGGCGTCGAACCGCAGCGCCAATTTCTGCAGGCCGAACAATGGCGTCGCGAACACGGCGATAGTGCCGCTTTATTGCTTTGCATGGGCAGGCTTGCGTTGCGCACGCAGCAATGGAGCGTTGCGCGTGATTTCCTCGAACAAAGTCTTCGCCTCGAAGATAACCTACAGACCTGCGTCGAACTCGGTCGCCTGCTCGGCCGTCTCGGTCAACATCAACGCAGCGCGGAATATTACGAACGGAGTTTGCAGCAGCTGCGAGTGCCGGCGACGTTATAAGCCCTCCGCTGCACAACTACATTGCGTCGAACAAACAGCCACATCGCGTCGAGCAATTCGGTAAGTTTGCTTTATCGATTTTGGCGCGTTATTCGGCTTCAAGAATCCATCTCCAACCTTAGCGCGGGCACTTCCATGTCGAAAAAATCGAAAGACGCACCGGTGAAGCCCAGCGATAAATTATTGCAGGCATCGTATAACGCCGGCCGCGCCAGCGGCCGCATCGAAGCCATCGAGGAGAGCATGGACGCCGTTGCGGCGTTGGTGTTCAAGGCAGAGGCATTGCAAGCCAGCCTCGGCGAAAACGCCGCGCCAGCGACGCTGGAAAATGCCCGGCATACGCTGCAAGCATTAAATCTCGCATTCGCGGCGATTACGGGTTCGGCTAATGGCAGCGAGGCCTTTCGCGAATTGCTGGAGCAATCCAGAGCGCGCGTGTTTAAAGACGTCACGCGCCATTAACGGCTCGTCATCGATTCAACTAATTTCAAAAATCGGAGTCATATAAAGCGGCATGGTGTAACCGATGCCGATCACACAGAGGAACTCGACATGAAAACGGTTAACAATCTACGCGGTAAGTTGTTGCTGTTAAGCGCAGTTGTGGTACTCGCAGGCCAGGGCTGGGCTGAAAACAAAAAAGATGAAAATAAAGAATGCATTCCAATGACGCAGATCCGCGATACCAAAGCCATCGACGATCAAACCATTGTGGTCTATGCCGGTAATGATCGAGCTTACAAGAATCAATTGCCGAACAAATGCAATGGGCTGAGAAATGCCGATAGCTACAAATACGAAACCTCGCAAAACCGGCTGTGCTCACTCGATGTGATTACCATCCTTAATCGCCACGGCGGCGATTTATCACGGGGCGTATCGTGCGGTCTCGGCAAGTTCGAACCGATCGATCGCAAGACCGCGGACGATCTGGTGAAAGCCAGCCGCTAGATGACAGACCTGATGCCTCCCCTCGCGGGGAGGCTGATAAATATCTGCTATCGAAGCGACGCAGTAATTCAATTTCACGGCAACGGTTTGGCTGACGATACTGTGACCATCGCGAATTCACTCGCATCGTCACCGAGGAAATATCATGTCGAAACCGCCCGTGCTCACCACCAATTTCGGCCAGCCCGTCGCCGATAATCAAAACAGCCTGACCGCCGGTTCGCGCGGGCCGGTGCTGATGCAGGACATTCACCTCGTCGAGAAACTCGCGCATTTCAATCGCGAACGCGTACCCGAGCGCGTCGTCCACGCGAAAGGTTCCGCCGCATACGGCACCTTTCGCGTCACGCAGGATGTCACCCGCTACACCAGCGCGAAATTATTCGAGCAGATCGGCAAGGAAACGCCGGTGTTTCTACGATTCTCCACCGTCGGCGGCGAATTGGGCTCCGCTGATACGGCGCGCGATCCACGCGGCTTCGCGGTGAAGTTCTACACCGAAGAAGGCAACTGGGACATGGTCGGCAACAACACGCCGGTGTTCTTCATCAAAGACCCATTGAAATTTCCCGATTTCATTCACACGCAAAAACGCAATCCGCAAACGCATTTGAAAGATCCGAATGCCGTGTGGGATTTCTGGTCGCTGTCGCCGGAAGCATTGCATCAAATTCTGATTCTGTTTTCCGATCGCGGCACGCCCGATGGTTATCGTTTCATGCACGGCTTTTCGAGCCACACATTCAGCCTGATCAACGCACAGGGCGAACGCGTGTATGTGAAATGGCATTTCAAATCGAAACAAGGCGTGAAAAATCTCGATCCCGCCGAGGCCGCACGCTTGGCCGGTATCGATCCCGATTACGCGCAACGCGATTTATTCAATGCGATCGAGAACAACGCATTTCCAAAATGGCGCGTGTGCATGCAGGTCATGACCGAACAGCAGACAACGACATTTCGCTGGAACCCCTTCGACCTGACAAAAATCTGGCCGCACGCGGAATTTCCATTGATCGAAGTCGGCGAACTGGAATTGAATCGCAATCCGCAAAATTATTTCGCGGAAGTTGAGCAATCGGCTTTCTCACCAGCGAACATCGTACCGGGCATGGGTTTCTCGCCCGACAAAATGCTGCAAGGCCGTTTGTTCGCGTACAACGATGCGCATCGCTATCGCGTCGGCACCAATTACGCACAATTACCGGTGAACGCACCGAAGTGCCCGTTCCACAATAATCAGCGCGATGGATCGATGCGCTTCGATGGCAACGGCAACGCCGCACCGAATTACGAACCGAACTCGATTACCGGCACTCCACAACAAGCGCCGCAATATCGTGATCCGGCATGGGCGCTCGGCGATGTCGTAGCGGATCGCTACACGCATCGCAATGAAGAAGATCACTACTCGCAAGCCGGGGCGCTGTTCCGTTTGATGAACACACAACAGCAGACATTGTTGATCGACAATATCGTCGGCTCGATCAGCGGCGTGACGCGCGAAGAAATTATCCCGCGCATGCTGGAGCATTTCGAGAAAGTCGATCCGATGTTGGCGGCAGGAATTGCGGCGGGG
>CAMLJR010000048.1 GCA_946480345.1 uncultured Spongiibacteraceae bacterium | reverse complement strand
GTGATGTTGCTGATGTTCGGTGTCGGCCTGCATTTTTCGCTCGACGATCTGCTCGCGGTAAAACGCATCGCAGTACCCGGCGCGATTGTGCAAATGCTGCTGGCCACGTTGCTTGGCGTATTCGCTTCCATGATGTGGGGCTGGAGCTGGGGCGGCGCGCTGGTGTTCGGTATATCGCTCTCGTGCGCAAGCACGGTGGTGCTGTTGAAAGCGCTGGAAAGCCGCGGTCTGCTCGATTCGATGAATGGCCGCATCGCGGTCGGATGGCTGGTCGTCGAAGATTTAATGACTGTGCTGGTATTGGTGTTACTGCCGCCACTCGCCGGCGTGCTCGGCGGTCAGGTAGAAGTCGCCACCACCGGACCGCTGTGGTTGGTCATTGCAAAAACATTATTCGGCGTCGTGGCGTTCATTGCGATCATGTTGATTGCCGGCCGCCGTCTTTTGCCGTGGCTGCTCTGGCAAATCGCGCGCACCGGTTCGCGTGAATTATTTACGCTCGCGATCGTCGCCGCCGCCATCGGCATTGCCTATGGCGCTTCGAAATTATTTAGCGTGTCATTTGCACTCGGCGCTTTTTTCGCCGGCATGGTGATGCGCGAATCGGAATACAGCCATCGCGCCGCGGAAGAATCGTTGCCGTTGCGCGATGCATTTTCGGTGCTGTTTTTTGTTTCGGTGGGCATGTTGTTCGAGCCGAAAATATTGCTGGAAGCGCCGCTCAGTGTGCTGATCGTTGTCGCGATCATCGTCGTTGGCAAAACCCTCGCCGCATTGGCACTCGTGCTCGCGATGCGCTACCCGCTCAACACGGGTCTCACCGTCGCCGCGAGTCTGGCGCAGATCGGCGAATTCTCATTCATCCTCGCGGCACTCGGCACGCAATTGAAATTGCTGCCGCCCGAGGGCATGAGCTTGATCGTTGCCGGTGCGCTGATTTCAATTGCGCTAAATCCGGTTGTGTTCGCCTCTATCTCGCCATTGCGCACCTGGGCGCTCGAACGCTCGCAGCTCGCACGCAAACTCGAACAGCGCAGCGATCCCTATTCCGAGCTGCCGATGACGACCGACAGCAAATATCTGGAAGGGCAAGTAGTCATCGTCGGTTACGGTCGCGTCGGCCACCGTATCGCGGATGCGTTGCTCGCGAGAAATATTCCATTCGTTATCGCCGAACAGAACCGCGAGCTAGTCGATACGCTGCGCAAACAAGGTCTGGCGGCGGTATCCGGCGATGCCAGCGATCCCTCCGTGCTGATTCAAGCGCATATTTTCAAAGCATCCATGCTGGTAATCGCGTCACCCGATCCAATGAACTCGCGCAAGATGGCAGACATCGCGCGCACACTGAACCCGACTATCGAAATCGTGTTGCGCACGCATACCGATGAAGAATCGAAAATGATGCGCGCCGAGCAACTCGGCACCGTATTCTTTGGCGAAGAAGAACTCGCGAAGGGAATGACCGCGCACGTGCTCACGCGTTATGCGCCGGAAGCACATGGCTGATAGGTAACGACGATGGAAGTTGTCGCTCAAAGGATTTGCCATGCCACCAAATAATTCTATAGACTTGGAACTATGGATATATCAACCGCCGTCATGAATCTCGCCGCGCTGGCCCAAGAAAGCCGGCTAACCATTTTTCGCTTGCTGGTTCAGCACGGCCCCAATGGGCTTTGCGTCGGTGAGATCGGCGAGGAACTGGGCATTCCGCCGGCAACGCTTTCATTTCACTTGAAGGAGTTGAATCGAGCCGGCTTGATTACCGCCACGCGCGAGGGCCGCAATATTTTTTATGCGCCCAACATCGCGCTGATGAACGAGCTGATGGATTACCTGACCGAAAACTGTTGCGGCGGGAAAAGCTGTAAACCCGATAAATCCGTTAAAGCGAAACGAACCGGATAATTTTTTACGATTGATAGCATTGTGAGTGAATCGCCATGAGCTCTCCCCGTCGCAATATTTTATTTCTGTGTACCGGCAATTCGGCACGCTCGATCATCGCCGAAGCACTCGTTAACAATCTGCCGCTGA
This sequence comes from uncultured Spongiibacteraceae bacterium, assembly GCA_946480345.1. The sequence goes on along the minus strand of CAMLJR010000048.1, from coordinate 16,473 downwards.
GCCGCGAAAAATTCCGTGCATACAGCGCAGGCAGCAGGCCGGTCGGGCGCGTTAATCTATTCGCCATCGAATTACTCGAAAGTCACGGCTTCTCCACGCAGGAAATGCGCAGTAAAAGCTGGGATGAATTCGCGAAGCCGGGCGCACCGGAGCTGGACTTCATCATCACAGTATGTGATCAAGCTGCCGGTGAAGAATGTCCGTTCTGGCCGGGGCAACCGATGACTGCGCACTGGGGAATTCCCGACCCCGCCGCAGTCAACGACAGCGATGAAGAAAAACGCAAAGCATTCAAAGATGCGCTGTTTGTGTTGCGCCGCCGCATTGAGTTATTCGCGAGCCTGCCGTTCGAAACGCTCGATCGTATAAGCCTCCATCAGCACATCAAACGAATCGGTGCCGAGTGAATTAAATGTCGATTTCCGCGACGGTGGCCGCACCCGCACCCATGAGTTTTTTTGAACGCTATCTAACGCTGTGGGTCGCGGCGTGCATCGTCGTCGGCGTCACACTCGGACATTTTTTCCCCGGTGGATTTCAGGCAATCGGCCGTATCGAAATTGCACGGGTGAACCTGCCGGTGGGATTGCTGATCTGGGTGATGATTATTCCGATGCTCGCTAAAGTCGACTTCAGTGCGCTGCATCAGGTGCGCGAGCACGCGCGTGGCATTGGCGTCACTTTATTCGTGAACTGGTTAATCAAACCATTTTCGATGGCACTGCTCGGCTGGCTGTTCATTCGGCATTTGTTCGCATCATGGTTGCCAGCCGATCAGATCGACAGCTACATCGCCGGTTTAATTTTGCTTGCCGCCGCGCCATGCACCGCGATGGTTTTCGTGTGGAGTCGTTTAACGAATGGCGATCCGCTATTCACGCTATCGCAAGTGGCATTAAACGACAGCATCATGATTATCGCGTTTGCTCCGCTGGTCGGTCTGCTGCTGGGAATATCCGCCATTACCGTGCCATGGTCGACGCTACTCACCTCGGTGGCGCTGTACATCGTCGTTCCGGTGATACTCGCGCAATGGTGGCGACGCGCGTTATTACGCAAAAGTCAGCTGTGTTTCGACACCGCTATGAATAAAAGCGGCACCTGGTCCATCGCCGCCCTGCTTGCGACGCTCATTCTGCTCTTCGCGTTTCAAGGTGAAGCGATTTTGCGGCAACCGCTGATTATTGCGCTGCTCGCCGTGCCGATTCTCGTGCAGGTATTTTTCAATTCCGGCCTCGCGTATTACCTGAACCGCGCTGTCGGCGAAAAACATTCGGTGGCTTGCCCTTCGGCATTGATCGGCGCATCGAATTTTTTTGAATTAGCTGTCGCCGCTGCCATCAGCCTGTTCGGCTTTCACTCGGGCGCGGCATTAGCAACCGTGGTTGGCGTGCTGGTAGAAGTACCGGCGATGTTGCTGGTCGTGCATTTGGTCAATCGATCGAAGACTTGGTACGAACTGCGTTTGCGCTGATCTTCGAGTAAACCCGCGCCAGCCAGCGCCCATCCCCTCTATCACGAAGGTACCTCGTACCTATAAGCTGCGACTGACGACACGATTTCAGCGAGCGGCAACAATGAAAAAAATACTCTGCGTTGTATTTATCCCAGCGATAGTTTCATCGATGACGTGTGCGCAACCTCCCGCAAGTGTTTTGGAAGCAGCGGCCCGTACCGAAATATGGGAACCGCAACCGCGCGTCGTTACACCTGCGGCTACTCTGGCCGATGCGCCGTCGGATGCAATCGTTCTGTTCGATGGCGATGATCTCGATCAATGGTGTTCGACAAATGATTCTTCGAAATCAGCTCCGTGGATCGTTCACGACGGAATTTTTACCGTTAAAAAAGGCAGCGGTAATATTCAAACCAAACAATCGTTCGCCGATTACCAATTGCATATTGAATGGCGCATACCCGGCGACATTCAGGACGAAGGTCAGGCGCGCGGTAACAGCGGTATTTTTCTCGCGAGTACCGGCAAAGGTGACGAAGGCTACGAAATTCAAATACTCGACAATTACAACAATAAAACCTATTCGAATGGCCAGTCTGGCAGCGTGTATAAACAGACTCCGCCGTTAATCAATGCGAGTAAACCGCCGGGCGAATGGCAGTCGTACGATATTGTCTGGACCGCGCCGCGCTTCGACACAAACGGCACACTGCTCTCGCCCGCGCGGGTCACGTTGCTGCACAACGGAATTCTCGTGCAGAACAACACGGAAGTGAAAGGCCGGACACGCTGGATAGGCTCACCGTCGTATAAAGCGCACGGCCCCGCTCCGATCAAATTGCAGGATCATAACGACCCGAGCAAACCGATCAGCTTTAGAAATATATGGCTGAGAGTCTTGTAGTGCGTCGATTGGAATGGCATGTGCATAGATGACACCCGTATCAAAGTCGCCATTTGCAAAATGAGACACGGGTATGAGTACATCGGAATCAGCCAACGTTAAGACCGATCGAAAAAAAGAGGAAAATTCGCCGCGGAAAAAAGCTGGCTGGCAAACATGGGCCAAACGATTACTGACGGCGATATTATTCATCGTCATTTTCGGCTTGCTATTCAACTTGCTAAAAAATCTCGAATGGCAGCAAGTAAAAACTGCCATTACAAGCTTTAGATTGACCACTCTATTGTTCGGTGCCGCGATTGCTCTAACCAGTTACGGCTTGTTTAGCAGCTTTGATTTACTCGCTCGGCGATACACGCAGCATTCGCTACCTGCCCGTCAAATTTTACCGCTGGCCTTCGTCTGTTACGCATTCAATCTCAATCTCAGCGCGTGGGTCGGCAGCCTTGCCGTGCGCTACCGTTTGTATTCTCGATTGGGATTGGAAACAGCCACCATCACAAAAATTTTTACCATCAACATCATCACCAACTGGCTCGGCTATATCATTCTCGCCGGTGTCATATTTTCGACCCGCCTGCTCAACCTGCCCGATGAATGGAAAATCGGCGCGACTGCATTGCAGCTCATTGGTTTTGCGTTGCTAGGCATAGGCGCCATGTATTTGTTCGCCTGTCGCTTCTCCAAACGCCGTACGTGGAAAATCCGCGATCACGAAATTACGTTGCCTACATGGCAATTCGCATTGCTGCAAGCCGCGATGGGCGCGACCAACTGGATGTTAATGGCACTGTTGATTTACATCCTGCTTCCGCAAGGCGCCTTTTATCCCACCGTGCTTGGCATACTGTTGATTTGCAGTCTGGCCGGCATCATTACGCATATTCCTGCCGGCCTCGGCGTACTTGAAACTATCTTTATCACGATGCTGCAACATCAGTTCAACAAAAGCGAAATTCTCGCGGCGCTGCTAGGCTACCGCGCGTTATATTTTTTGATGCCGCTGGGTATCGCATGTGTCGTTTATCTGGTGATGGAAAAGCGTGCCAAAGCGATGCGGCTCGGCAATTCAAAATAGAAAAGTTGGATCAGGATTTCACGCCGACCTAGCGGCTTCTCCTATCAACTCCGGGCCACGATAAATAAAGCCCGTATACACCTGCACCAGCTGCGCGCCCGCTGCGAATTTTTCCGCAGCGTCGGTACCGGACATGATTCCGCCGACACCGATAATTGGTAATTTTCCGCCCAGTTCCTGCGCCAGCGCGCGAATAACCTCGGTGGATTTTTTCGTCAGCGGTGCGCCGCTGAGGCCGCCGGTTTCATTGCCGTGCGGCAAGTCTTTCACGGCATCGCGGGCGATGGTGGTATTGGTGGCGATGACGCCATCGAGCTGAAATTCAACCAACGCGGCGGCGACTTCATGAATATCGTCCGCCGCCATATCGGGCGCGATTTTCACCGCGAGCGGAACGTAACGGCCATACTGATTCGCGAGTAGTTGTTGCTGCTGCTTCAAACGTGCGAGCAATTGTTTGAGCGGCTCTCCGAATTGCAGATCGCGCAAGCCCGGCGTGTTCGGTGAGGATAAATTCACGGTGATGTATGACGCATACCGATATGTTTTGCGCATGCAGATCAGATAATCGTCGACGGCATTTTCCGCAGGCGTGTCTTTGTTTTTACCGATGTTGATACCGAGTATCGTTTTATTTTTTTGCAGAAAAGGTTGCGCCGCTTCCACTCGCGCAACCAGATAATCGACCCCTTTATTGTTAAAACCCATGCGATTGATGATCGCGCGCGCTTGCGGTAACCGGAATAAGCGCGGCTGCGGATTACCGGGCTGCGGCTTGGGCGTGATGGTGCCGATTTCAATAAAACCGAAACCGAGCTTTGCGAGTCCTTCGATGTAATCGCCATTCTTATCGAGACCGGCAGCGAGGCCGACCGGGTTGGGAAAATCGATGCCCATCACCGTTACCGGTTTTGCCGATACCGGCGGCGCAATACAGCTGCTCAAATGCAACCGTGCGATCAGTTGCAATGCATCCAGCGCGAGGTGGTGGGAAGTTTCGGTAGGAAGGCGGAATAACAAATGTCTGGTAAGAGAATACATAAAGCGACTCAGCTAAATAGGCAAAAAACGGGCGGGCGAAGGATACCTTAACCCGCCTCGTCGTGCTGACTGCGTTGCGCCAGATCGAGCAATTCCCGAATCGCGACGCCGTATAACGGAAACTCCTTCGCTTCCGTGCCCTGCACCTCGACCAGCAATGCGCGCCACCGTTCGACCAATGTATGCTGCTGTTCCAACCAGCGAGAAACGCATTTTTCGACATTGCCTTCGTTGCACATATAGCGCATAGCGCTCACCGAGAGTTTGCGCATCTGCCATTCCAGATCATCGCGAAACGCCTCGCGCTGCTGCGATTGCCAATGATTTTCCACTTTAAGCTCGGCGATTTGTTTCGCGAACAAATCGAGGTCAAGCTCCTGTGCAATCGCAAAATACACCTCAGCCACTTTATGCACATCGGCGTTGATCGATGCCGCCGCATCGACAATACCGATGCAGGCGTATAACAAATTGGCCGACGCGGCATATGCGGCAACGTCATCAGGTACGTGTGCATTAATGAAGCGTTGATAGCGCGTTTGATAATCATCGCGCAAGCGGCCAACCAGCAATGTAGGCAGCTCGCGATGCAATGCGTCGATCGGTTGTCGGAAGCGCTCGACCTCCCGCACCGGATCGAGATTGACGCGGCGATTACGAATGAACCAACGCGTCGCACGTCGGACCATCCGCATCTGGATCGCGAGTAATTCGAGCTGCATCGACGCCTCTACGCGCTGATCGAGCACCTCCAGTTCGCGCCGACGCACCTGCAATTGAAATATCTCGCGTGCAGTGACAAACGCGCGGGCTATGTCCACCGGATGCGCGCCAGTGGACTGCGCCATGCGCTCGGTAAAGGTGATCCCCATTTTGTCGACGATTTCATTCGCCACCTGCGTCGCGATAATCTGCCTGCGCAGGCCATGCGTTTCGATTGCGGCCGGATAACGCTCACCCAACAGCGGCGGAAACGCGCTGAATATCGCGCGCGACAATAAGGGATCGCTCGCCACCGCATCGACCGCAAGATCGGATTTCAACTCGGCCTTCGTATAGGACATCAACAGCGACAACTCCGGACGCGTCAGCCCGCGCCCGAGTGTTTTACGTTGAATCAGCGTTTCATCGTCGGGCATGAATTCCAGCGCGCGATTGAGCACGCCGCGATTTTCCATTTGATGAATCAAGCGATGATATTCGCCGCCACGTTCGATCACTTCGCGCTCGGCGAGGCTTAATGCGAGTGTTTGCTGAAAATTGTGGCGCAATACTAACGTCGCGACATCGTCGGTCATGCTGACCAGCAATTCGCGGCGCTGCTTTTCGGTCATATCGCCCGCGCGCATTAACGAATTCAGCGCGATCTTGATATTTACTTCGTGATCCGAGCAATCGACCCCGGCGGAATTGTCGATGAAATCGGTATTGCAGTGACCGCCGTGCAAAGCGAATTCGACGCGTCCCAATTGCGTGCAACCGAGATTGCCGCCCTCGCCTATCACTTTGCAGCGCAAATCGCGGCCATTTACCCGCAGCGCATCGTTGGCCTTATCGCCGCACTCGGCGTGCGATTGATAGCTGGCTTTCACATACGTGCCAATACCGCCATTCCATAACAAATCGACCGGCGCTTTTAGCAAGGCGGAAATTAATTCGGCTGGCGTTAACTGATCGGCTTCAATTGCGAAACACTCTTTCATTTCGGCACTGATCGGAATCGATTTAGCGCTGCGCTTGAATATACCTCCGCCCGGTGAAATCAATTCAGCGTTGTAATCCTCCCAGGTCGAACGCGGCAAATTGAACAGACGCTCGCGTTCGGTAAAACTCGTTTCGGCATCCGGATTCGGATCGATAAAGATATGCAGATGATTGAATGCCGCAAGCAGACGAATATGCCGCGACATCAGCATACCGTTGCCGAATACATCGCCCGCCATATCGCCGATGCCAACCACGCTAAAATCGCTACTGCTGACATCGATACCGACTTCGCGAAAATGGCGCTCGACGGAAATCCACGCTCCGCGTGCAGTGATGCCCATTTTTTTATGGTCGTAACCGACGCTGCCGCCCGACGCAAATGCATCGCCAAGCCAGAAGTTATAGTGATGCGAAATCTCGTTCGCGATATCCGAGAAACTCGCGGTGCCTTTATCCGCTGCAACAACGAGATACGTATCGTCGGCATCCTTGCGCACTACTTCACGCGGCGGCACCACGACACCATCGACAATGTTATCGGTCAGATCGAGCAGTCCCTGCACGAAAATTCGATAACACGCGATGCCTTCCTGCTGCATCGCTTCCCGATCGCCCTGCGGTGGCCGCCGCAGCACGAAACCACCCTTCGCGCCGGTGGGTACGATCACCGCGTTTTTAACGTTCTGTGCTTTAACCAAGCCGAGAACTTCGGTGCGAAAATCCTCCGGCCGATCGGACCAGCGCAAGCCGCCGCGCGCTACACGACTGGTGCGCAGATGCACGCCTTCGACGCGCGGTGAATACACGAAAATTTCATACAGCGGTCGCGGCAATGGCATATCGGGAACATTTGCGCTGTCGAGCTTGAACGCAAAATAGTTTTTGGCTTTGCCGCTGTCGTCATGCTGAAAATAATTACAACGCATCGTCGCGCGCAGCAGCGCAACGTATTGGCGAATGATTCGATCCTCGCTCAGATTTTGCACCGCATCGAGTGCGGCGAGAATTCGCGCTTCCAGCTTTTGTTCACGCTGCGTGCGATCTTCCGCGCTGCCGGTGAATTTCGGATCGAAGCGAATATTGAACAGTTGCACCAGCAATTGTGTGATCGTGAGCTGACGCAACAGCGTTTCAGCGATGTATTCGCTGCTGAAACTGAATTGGATCTGTTTCAGATAGCGCGCGTATGAGCGCAGCATGGCGACATCGCGCCAACTCAAGCCGGTACCGAGTACCAGCTTGTTGAACGCATCGTTTTCGGCATCGCCGTACCAGATGCGCGCGAACGCCTCTTGAAAATTACCTTTGACTTCGTTGATCTCGATGCCGGCGGCCCAGCCGTAGAACAGGACGAATTCGTGAATCCATATCTGCGTGCCGGATGCGCGCTTGACGCCATATGAACGTTCCGAAATAACGCGCAGACCGAGATTTTCGAGAATCGGCATCACATCGGATAACGGCAGCGGATCCTGCAAATGAAACAAGCGAAAGCGTGCGGTCTGCTCGGTATCGCCAATGCTGCGATAAAAACTCATCGCCACATCGGTTACCGATACAAGATTCGACATCTTGCGAATGTCGGCCACCGCAGCGCGCGATTGATAATCATCGCGGTAGGCAGCGGGAAATCCATCGCCATATTCGGTGGCAATGGCCAGCCCTTGTTCCTCGCCAAATTCATCGACCAAATGATTGCGCAGATGGTCCTGCCAGCTCATGCACGCCTGCAGGATATCTTGCTGTAGCAACTCGATATCGCGATCTGCCGCCTGTTGTGCGTCGGCGCGCTGCGGCTCGGTGCGCAATACGAATTGCGTGCGCGTCAGAATCGATTCGGAAAAGAATGTCGAAAATTCGGCTTCCTGCGCGCCGAATGCTTCGCATAACAATGCTTGTATTTTTAACCGTAGGTGCGTGTTGTAAACATCGCGCGGCATGAACACCAGACAATTGACGAATTTGCGCTGACGATCGTGGCGCACAAACAAACGAATCAGTCTGCGTTCCTGCATTTGCAAAATGGCAATGGTGGTTTCAAATAATTCGTCGATGCTGCTTTGGAATAACTCATCGCGCGGATGCACTTCGAGAATGCGCGCCAATTCGCTGCGCTCATGACTGCGTTCGGAAAAATCCGCGCGCGCGATCACCGCCGCTACTTTGCGCCGAATTACCGGAATCAACGTCGGCGACATCGTATAAACACGCGAAGTGTATAAACCGAGAAAGCGATGCTCACCGGCAATACGACCCTGCTCATCGAATACGCGCACGCCGATGTAATCCGGATACACGCGCCGATGCACGCGTGAGCGTACCGACGATTTCGAAAAATGCAGCCGGCGCGGCAACGGGTCACCCTCCTGCGCCTGCACGATTTCAAGCTGTAAATCGAGCGCACCCGACGATTCTCGTTCCTTCAATAAACCGAGCGTGCCTTCAGTATCGCGCTCGACGTCGACAAGCATATCGCGGTACGACACGCGCAAGAATTCATAACCGAGAAAAGTGAAATTATCGGCGAGAATCCACTGCAGGAATGCGCAGCTTTCGCGCGCAGCTTCGTAATTGAGCGGCTCATCGACCGTCGGTTCCAGTACGCATTCATCGGCAGCGAGTTGCGCGCAACCGCGCATCGGTGCGAAATCGCTGACGACAATATTCACTTCGCGCAAGACATCGCGCAGCGCATCTTCGAGCGCGGCGATTTGCTCGGCCTGGCTATGGCGGCTGATTTCGAGATAAATAAATGCTTCCGCGGAAATATCCGCACCGATGTCGCCGTTGCGCGACAGCAGCTCCAGTAAACGCGCATCGCGATCGCGCCGCACGCGCAGCGAAGTGGAGTGAATCGTGAAAATCGTGATATTGCGCGAGTTCAATTCGCTGCGCACCGAATCGAGCGCGAATGGCACATCGGGGCAAACTATCGCGATGACGCTGTGGCCGAGCTGCCAGCCGTGGCGTTCGAACTCGGGATTCAACGCGCGCACTTTCGGACGCGTGTTGTCGTAATACTGAAGAAAATGCCAGCTGCCGTAGGTCGATGCGTATAAATCGCCGAGCGAACGGCCACGCAATTCATCGACAGGAAAGCTTTCATAAAATTGTCGCGCGAATTCGGCGACCGGTTCGGCTTGCGCGGGCGGCAGCCGTCGTTCGATTTCAGCGACGAGCTGCCGGATCAGGGTATGTTGGCTTTGATGCCATTCCATCGCGTTTACCCTTATAACGGCGTGCATAACGCGCACGGGGTGACAGGGTAAACCATCGCGCACAGCCAGCGAAAGCTATGCGTCGCATGGTGGCGGATTTTAAAAAATCAGCGGCGCGATGAAAGCGAAAAACACGCCTAACCCAAACACACCGACCGAGAAAAGATATATTCGCAGCGAATTGCGCCGCATTCTCGTACACGCTTGCGCTAACACAGGATCGACAGGACATGGCAGCCGTCGCGCCCGCCACTGCATAAAACCAGCCACGACCAACATAATGGCAGCCGTTAAAAACACGGGCATCTTATGTTCCGAGAACCAGACGAGCTGCGGTATGTTTGCGATTAACGACGACAGCGCAGCGCCCGCGCCTACGGCGACCAGCAAGGCTGGAATAGCGCAGCAAATCAAGGTACCGCTGCTGGTGAATAATGCGAGCAGCGACGCTGCTCGCGTGGATCCGAGACCCTCAATGTTTTCCATGTTATTTCTGCTCCATGCGGGCTCGAATGGCAGCGGTCGTATCATCGACCGTTTCGATATGCGCTACATCGTAGCCAGCCTCCTTGATTAACGCGGCGATTACGTCTGGCGAAAGCTGCTCGCCTTCTTTCAATTGTGCTGCGACGATTTTCTGTTTGAGATTCACGTAGACGTCCTGGGTTTGCGGTAAAGCCCGCACTTTTTTCTCGATACCCTGTGCGCAAAAAGCGCAAACCATGCCATTCACCTGTGCGGTAATTGTTTGCGCCGCATGAGCGAAAGCGGTAAGGCCGAACGACAATACAAAAATGATTGCTTTCATAAAAATTTCCTCGTAATCGTTAAAAAATAAACATGAAGTTGAAACGGGGCTGACCAAAATTGTTGACGCCGGCCTCGACAAAATAACGACGATTAATCAGCCGCAACATCGGTGTCACTTCGATTCGATCCGACAACCCGTTCATCGAACGGCCCTCGACGATCAGCCACGGCTGCGTACTTTCATAACCGGTCTCAAAAAATGAAAACCCCGTCCGTACTGTGTTGTAATCGTGATTAATGTCGGATGCCCGATAGAGCCGATGCGTGGCTGAAAAATAAACGCGCGTGGTTTCGTAATCGACCTGAATACCCGGTGATATCGCGGCGTGATGGCTATCGCGATCTCGATCGCGGTCATGCAGCCATATCTCGCCGACACCGCCGATAAACCATACATTCGCCTGCGCGTCGCGCTGATTCCAGCGTTTCAGCAGACGGGTGTACGTCAGTTCGGTGAGATCACGCGATCGACTGTCATCGTCCGCACGCATATACGTTTGCGAAACGCCGACCGCATCGCGCGGCGTAAACGCGTAGTTGACGAATACTTCGCGCCAGTTCGGCCCCAGGTCTCCCATGCTCATCCAGGAATCCTGAAAACCCATGGGTCCTGCGATGGCAGACAGCGACGTCGGCCACAGCAATAGAAGCAATACCGGCCTGAGCCGGAATAGTTGACGAAGATGCATTGCGCTCTCCCAAACAAATCCACGGCACGTGCGAAATGCACGTGCATTTATTGCAGATGTGTCAGAGAACGCTGGGCGGTCGTTGTGGAGTGTCGGGAATTACCGAGAGATAAAACGCGGGAGTGAAAAAATGGAGAGGCCCTTCGTGTTCGATGCGAGCGAAATGGTAAGCGCTCGGTATCGCCAGCGCGCCGAAGCTGGCGATGCAAATCGAACCCAACCAGCACGCCGTGTTGCCTTGTTTTTTTGTCGCGTCTGAATAATCAGAATTCGATAAATCTCGCGAGGGCGACGAATTCATCGACTGTTGCGAACAATGATCCATCGTCTGCACGGCACTGATCGAGCTTTCCGCACAAACGGCAAGGCGTGCCGCCGCCGCTGCCTGCAACGGCAGCAGCAAAATCAGCAAATAGGCGATGTATGGATGCATACAGAATCGGGACATGAACGCGACGAACGTTAATGTGGAGTCGGCGATGAGGCGCCATAGTAACCGACGCAAAAGACGCCGGCTATTTTCAGCTCCACGCAGCGCATCAGGAGTTCGCCAGATAAGCCGCGCTGCGCAACTCGGATTTAACGCGCGCGCGGCGTTTGTTCATCCAGATCACGACGCCGGTCACACTCAGCATCGCCACCAGCAAACCCGATATCGAGACGATCACGCGGCCCGGTATGCCGATAATGCGTCCCGAATGCAGCGGAAATTGCGCCTGCATGAAAATATCGCCTGCGCTGCCAGTGCCGGGTTCGAGCGCACCGAGCGCGCGGCCATCCGCTCCATCGAAATACAAGATGTTATTGCCCAATCCCCCATCGCCATGGCTGGCATCCGGCTCGTGAAAACTCGCGCCGTAAAAGCCGAACTCCACCGAGTAAAACACGCTGCCGAGCGGCGTCTGCCAGCCGCGCTGCTGTGCTTCGGTTTGAGCGCGTTCGATGATGTGTTCGCGACTTACCAGCGGCATGATCGGCCGCTCGGGCGGATTCGGGACGCGCGTATCCCACGGCATCGGCGTCAACGCGGAAAACTGCGCAACGATCGGCCGCACGACTTGCGCGCCGAGATTCATCGATACCGATGTCACCGCGAGCACCAGCAGCAGTATCCAAACCCATACGCCGCCCGACCGGTGCAGATCGAAATTGCGTTTGTAACTTCCCTGCCGCCAGCGAAATGCAAACGATTTGCGCCAGCTGCGCCAGTTCGGAAATGAAATCCACAAGGCGATGAAACAATCGAGCACCCAGACGATGCCGACGATACCCATGAACAGCATGCCGAGCTCGACGCCGAAGCCATCGGGAATGTGCATGCTGTAATGCAGCTTGTATAAAAACGGCAGCAGGTTTTCGCGCGCGAGCGAAATCGCGCCCCAAAACCGCCGCCCCTGAATATCGCCGTTAGTGGGATCGATCGCGAGTTGATTGAAGTCGAGCGGATACGCTTCACCGGTGACAGAGTCGATACGCGGCATCACGCTCACACCGAGCGTATGGCCGGCCTCGACGTGTAACGGTACGAACGTAACCAGCACGCGCGTATCTGCCGCTTCGATCCGGTTCGCCAGATCGAGCGGCGATAACGGCGGGGCATTCGCATCGGCCTCGGGCCGCAACTTGAACAACTGCGGATTCAGCCATTCGTCGAGCTCGTGATCCCACGAAATTACCGCGCCGGTAAGACCCGAGATAAACAGGAACACCGCCATGAACAAACCAGCCCAACGGTGCAGCAATACCAGCGGCTGACGCATTATCGATTCCTCTTACCAGCGATAGGTCGCGCTGGCGACCACATTGCGGCGATTGCCGACGAAGCAATCGCCGCGCGACAGGCAGGTGCTGACATAGCGTTTATCGGTGAGATTGTTCGCGTTGACGGCAAAGCGCCATTGCGCGAGATCCCACGCCAGCAGCCCATCAACCAGCGTTACCGATGGAGTTGTCGGCGCGCCGCCGTCCTTGAACGCATCGAACCAGCGCACGCCCGTGCCTACCGAAAAACCTGGCGTGCCGGCAATCGCGAAATTCCATTTCGCCCACACCGACGCCTGATTTTCCGGCAGCGCTTCGAGCTCATCGTCGATATTCGTGTAGTTGTAATTGGCGATCAGATCGACAGCTTTACCGAGGTGTGCACGCGCTTCGAGTTCCGCGCCTTTGGTGCGGGTTTTGCCGACCTGGCGATCGAATTGAGGGCCCGGTTCGGAAATCCTGCGATTTGTTTCGCGCAAGTCGTACACAGAAAGCGTGGCGCTCAACGGCATTGTCTCGGGCTGATATTTAACCCCCACTTCCCATTGTTCGCCTCGCAGCGGTTTATAAGGATCACCTTCGGCGTTGAAACCGCTTTGGGGAGTGAACGATTCGCTGTAGCTGACGTAAGGCGCCACTCCAAAAGCCGCTTTATAAAGGAGTCCGGCACGCGCAGATGTCGCGCTTTTGACCACCTCCTTGCTGCCTTCAAGATCGCTCGTCACGCGATCCTCGCGCAGACCCAGCACTGCAATCCAGCGATCGCCAAACTCGATTTGATCCTGCACGTATGCCCCCAGCTGTTGCTGAATTTCTTTGGGGTTTTCGGTCAATGGCGGCATATCGAAGCCGGTATAAACCGGATCGTAAACATCGATTGGCGACGCTGAAAATTCGGCCGATTTCGAAGTCTGCCGAAAACGCAGCGCATCGAGACCCGCTATCAGACGATGCTGCAACGGCCCCGTTTTGAATTGGCCCTCGACATATTGATCGGTCGCGAACATGCGCACGGTCGGCTGCGTAATCCACGCGATGCGACCGATCATTCGCCGCTGCGGATCGAGATACGAATCGCCGGCATTGGCGAATGAGTCTGCATAAAGCGATCGGTAATCGACGTTGTTATGGATGTAACGTGCCGTGTGATGGAGCGCCCACTGATCGTTGAAATGATGCTCGAATACCCAGCCCATGCTGAGTCGCTCGGTGTCGTAGCGATCGAAATCCGGTTCGCCAATGAAGCGGCTGGTCGGAATGCGTCCGTTAGGATTGCGGACCAGATAGCCCTCCCATGGCAGGAACTGTGCGGTCGAGCCCGACTTGTCTTCCTGCCAGCGCAATTGCAGCGTCAGCGAAGTTGCATCGCTCGGTTGCCAAGTCAGCGATGGTGCGAGCAGGCGGCGATCGTCCCGTACGTGATCGACCTGCGTGTCGGCATCGCGTACCAGCGCGATCACCCGATATAACCAGGTGCCGTCCTCGGTGAGTGGGCCAGTCACATCGGTTTGAATCTGCTTCAGATCGTGGCTGCCGAGCTTCACCCCGACCTCGCCCCGCGCTTCCGCCTGCGGTCGCTTGCTGACGAGATTGACGACGCCGGCGGTACTGCCCTGCCCGTACAGCATTGCCGCCGGGCCACGCAGCACCTCGATGCGCTCAAGCATATAAGGTTCGTTGCGAATCGTGCTGGTGTAATAGTTGAACGATTGACGCAGACCATCGAGATACTCAACCGGCTCGGAACCGCGCACACGGGCGGCATCGGCGCGCGAATCGAGTCCATACGCATCTGAGCGCACACCGGCCGCGTAATTGAGCGCGTCCTGCACATTCATCGCGCCGAGGTCGACGATCTGATCCGCGGTGACCACCGTCACCGACTGCGGCGTTTCGAGCAGCGAGGTATCGGTTTTCGTCGCTGTCGCGCTGCGCTTGGCGATATACCCGGTGACTGGACCGGTCGCGGTTTCCGCGTCGACCTTATCTTTGACCGTCACCGCTTTCAGCACGGCTTCCTTATCGGGATCGACGGGTTCTTCGGCGAATGCCATCGACGCACCGGCAATGCTGATGACTAACAGAGAACGCGCAAAGTGGGGGAATGGACGCATACCAAAACCTTTCATTGGAGTAAGGAGTTGGCTGGCGTGCGCAAAGGCGGCTGGCTATGGGCGGCGAATGATAATTATTCTCGATTGCGATGGGAAGCCCCACCTGACGCCGGAAACTTTCGAATGCATTTGAGTCCAAACGCTGCGGCTGCAAAAGCATCTCGCAATCCCTTACAGTGCCTCCCGCTTCCAATCGACTCGAAAGGATCGTTATGTCGCAACTCAATGCCCTGCGCGAACTGAATAGCTGGCTCGGTACACGCATCATCGGCCAGGAAAAATTAATTGAGAGATTGTTGATCGCGCTGCTCGCCGACGGTCATCTGCTCGTCGAAGGCGCACCGGGGCTCGCAAAAACCAAAGCGATAAAAACACTCGCGGAAGGTATCGACGCGGATTTTCATCGCGTGCAATTCACGCCCGATCTGCTGCCGGGCGATATCACCGGCACCGATATTTATCGCCCCGAAAGCGGCACGTTCTCGTTTCAGCCGGGGCCGATTTTTCACAATCTGGTGCTCGCCGATGAAATCAATCGCGCGCCGGCGAAAGTGCAATCGGCATTGCTCGAAGCGATGGCCGAACGGCAAATTTCGGCGGGCCGTCATACGTATCCGCTGCCGCCGTTGTTTCTGGTGATGGCAACGCAAAATCCGATCGAACAGGAAGGCACCTATCCGCTGCCGGAAGCGCAGCTCGATCGTTTTCTGATGCATGTGCGTGTCGACTATCCCGACGCGGACGTCGAACGCAAAATCCTGCAACTGGCGCGCACCGAAGCGCAGCAACTGCCGCAACCGCATCCCGAGCGTATTGCGCAGCAAACGATTTTCGATGCCCGCGCCGCCACGTTGAAATTACATATGGCGCCCGCTGTCGAGGAATACATCGTGCAACTGGTCATGGCGACGCGACAGCCAAAAAATTACGACGCCGAACTCGGCGGCTGGATCGAATTCGGCGCGAGCCCGCGCGCAACCATCGCGCTCGATCGCTGCGCACGCGCACGTGCATTTCTCGCCAATCGCGATTACGTCAGCCCCGACGATGTACAAGACGTGTGCGCCGATGTGCTGCGTCATCGTCTGATTTTAAGTTTCGATGCGGAAGCGAGTGGCGTCGACGTCGATGCGGTGATTGCACGGATTGTGGAGCTGGTTCCAGTTGCTTAAAGACATCGCTGGGACAATTTCGTCGCCACTGCGCGGCGCTTATTGCGAACTGACCGAACTCACCGGCGCGCGCTTCGCCGCGAGCAATTGGCTATTGCAACAACGCCAGCGCGCGACGCATGAACTGGCTGGCCGTATGCGTACCGCATTGCGGGGGCGCGGTTTGGAGTTCGAAGAAGTACGCGCGTATCAACCGGGCGACGATGTGCGTGCGATCGACTGGCGCGTCACGGCACGCAGCGGCCGCGCGTTCACGAAATTGTTTCGTGAGGAACGCGAAAAGCCATTGTTAATTGTTGTCGATCAGCGCCAGCCGATGTTCTTCGGCAGCCGTCATTGTTTTAAATCGAAAATGGCCGCGTATCTCGGTGCCTTGTTCGCGTGGTCGGGCCTCGAACAGGGCGATCGCGTCGGCGGTTTAATTATCGGCAACAACGAGCGTCGGGAAATTCGTCCGCGCCGAACGCGCAAAACGACGATGTTGTGGTTAAACAATCTGCTGACCTTCAATCATGCGTTGAAA
>CAMLJR010000047.1 GCA_946480345.1 uncultured Spongiibacteraceae bacterium | reverse complement strand
ATCTGTCGCCGACCAAGGAACTGCTGATCGACGAATCGCTGATCGGCTGGAAAGAATACGAGATGGAAGTTGTCCGCGATAAAAACGACAACTGCATCATCATCTGTTCGATCGAAAACTTCGACGCGATGGGCGTGCACACCGGCGATTCGATCACCGTCGCACCGGCGCAAACGCTGACCGATCGCGAATATCAGATCATGCGCAATGCATCGATCGCGGTGCTGCGTGAAATCGGCGTCGAAACCGGCGGCTCGAACGTGCAGTTCGGTATCAACCCCGAAGACGGCCGCATGGTCGTGATCGAAATGAATCCGCGCGTATCGCGCAGCTCCGCGCTCGCATCGAAAGCGACCGGTTTTCCTATTGCGAAAATCGCAGCGAAATTGGCGATCGGCTACACGCTCGATGAGCTGCGCAACGAAATCACTGGCGGCGCGACGCCGGCATCGTTCGAGCCGTCGATCGATTATGTCGTCACCAAAATTCCGCGCTTCACGTTCGAAAAATTCCCCGAAGCGAACTCGCGTCTGCACACGCAGATGAAATCGGTTGGCGAAGTAATGGCGATCGGTCGCACGTTCCAGGAATCGGTGCAAAAAGCATTGCGCGGGCTCGAAGTCGGTTCGTCCGGTTTCGAGCATAAGGTCGATGTCGACGCCGGCGATGCGCGCGACATTTTGATCAGCGAATTGAAAAATCCGGGACCGGAGCGAATCTGGTACGTCGCCGATGCGTTCCGCGCCGGTATGAATATCGATGAAGTCTACGAATACTCGGCGATCGATCCGTGGTTCCTCGTGCAGATCGAAGACATCGTCAAAACCGAAAATGCGCTGAAAACTGTCGCGCTGTCGGACATCGATACCGATTTCATGCGCAAGCTGAAGCGCAAAGGTTTTTCCGATAAACGTCTGGCGGTATTGCTCGCGGTCAGTGAAAAAGAAATTCGCCGTCGTCGTCATCAGCTCGGCGTTCGGCCGGTCTACAAACGCGTCGATACCTGCGCGGCGGAGTTTTCCACATCGACTGCGTACATGTATTCGACGTACGAGGAAGAGTGCGAGGCGAACGTCAGTGATCGCGACAAAATTCTCGTGCTCGGCGGCGGTCCGAATCGCATCGGACAGGGCATCGAGTTCGATTATTGCTGCGTACACGCGGCGCTCGCGATGCGTGAAGACGGTTACGAGACCATCATGGTCAACTGTAATCCGGAAACCGTTTCGACCGATTACGACACGTCCGATCGTTTGTATTTCGAGCCGGTAACGCTCGAAGACGTACTCGAAATTGTCGCGAAAGAAAAACCGAAAGGTGTGATCGTGCAGTTCGGCGGGCAAACGCCGTTGAAGCTCGCGCGCGATCTCGAAGCGAATGGTGTGCCGATTATCGGCACCACGCCCGATGCCATCGATCGAGCGGAAGATCGCGAACGCTTCCAGCAGATGATCGAACGTCTGCAATTGAAACAGCCGCCCAACGCGACGGTGCGCTCAACCGAGCAGGCGCTGACTGCCGCACAGAAAATCGGTTTTCCACTGGTCGTACGTCCGTCGTATGTACTCGGTGGTCGCGCGATGGAAGTCGTGCACAAAGAGGAAGAACTGAAGCGCTACATGCGCGAGGCAGTGCAGGTATCGGAAGATTCGCCGGTGCTGCTCGATCACTTCCTGCATGCAGCGGTCGAGATCGATGTCGACGCGGTCAGCGACGGTAAAACCGTTGTGATTGGCGCGATCATGCAGCACATCGAACAGGCCGGCATTCATTCGGGCGATTCCGCCTGTTCGCTGCCACCGTATTCGCTGAGCGCGGAATTGCAGGACAAAATGCGCGAGCAGGTGAAGCGCATGGCGCTGGAGCTGGGCGTCGTCGGTTTGATGAACGTGCAGCTCGCGGTGCAGGACGGCGAGATCTATGTCATCGAAGTAAATCCGCGCGCGTCGCGCACCGTGCCGTTCGTCTCGAAAGCCATCGGCGTATCGCTGGCAAAAATCGCGGCGCGCTGTATGGCCGGAACAACACTGGCCGAACAAAACTTCACGAAAGAGCGCATTCCGCCGTACTACTGCGTGAAGGAAGCGGTCTTCCCGTTCAATAAATTTCCGGGCGTCGATCCAATCCTCGGCCCAGAAATGAAATCGACCGGCGAAGTCATGGGTCTCGGCGATACATTTGCCGAAGCGTATGCGAAGGCGCAGTCGGGCGCCGGTGAAAAATTACCGCGCGGCGGCAAGGCGTTTCTCAGTGTGCGCGAACAGGACAAACCGTTCGTTGCACAAGTGGCGCGCGATTTAGTCGAACTTGGTTTCACGCTTTGCGCGACACGCGGCACGCAGCGCATTCTCGAAGGCGAGGGCATTCAGTGTCAGCGCGTGAATAAAGTCACCGAAGGGCGGCCGCATATCGTGGATATGGCGAAAAACGGCGAAATCGAGTTGATCGTCAACACCACCGAAGGCAAACAGGCGATTGCCGATTCATCGACAATTCGGCGTTCGGCGCTGTCACAGAAAATTTTCTACAGCACGACATTGGCTGGTGCCGAAGCAGTAGTGCTAGCACTGCGTCACGGTGAAGAAAAAGCCGTACGACCCCTTCAGGAGGTACACGGTCGATTGCAGGAAGTGCATGGGGGATTGAGTTCATGAGCACGGTTCCAATGACGGTGGCCGGCGAGGCTGCATTGCGAGAAGAATTGCAGCGGCTCAAGAGCGTCGAGCGTCCCCGTATTATTCAGGCGATTGCGGAAGCGCGCGCGCACGGCGATTTAAAAGAAAACGCCGAATATCATGCCGCGCGCGAGCAGCAAGGTTTTTGCGAAGGTCGCATTCAGGAAATTGAAGGCAAACTCGCCGAGGCAAGAATCATCGATATCACGACGATTCCGCGTACCGGTAAAGTCATCTTTGGCGTCACTGTCGATTTGATCAATACCGATACCGAAGCCGCGGTGACTTATAAGATCGTCGGCGAGGATGAAGCGGACGTTAAGCAGAATCGAATTTCGGTCACCTCGCCGATTGCGCGCGCGCTGATCGGCAAGGAAGTTGGCGATGTCGTGGTGGTGAAAACACCGGGCGGCGACGTCGAATACGAAATCGAAGACGTGCGCCACGAATAATTGAAGGGTACGGCGATGCTATTTACGGCATCGCTCGTACGATTAAAGATTTACAGCGGGCGCAACAAATTCGACAGGCGTGGGTTTGGTTTTTGGGCTGCGCGATAAATCAAAATAATTTTGCCCACGGCCTGCACCAGTTCTGCTCGATGCACTGCGCATAGTTCTGACGTTAACTCACGTCGTTCCGATGGCTCCGCTACCGCCAGCTTCACCTTGATCAGCTCGTGATCTTCCAGTGCCCGCTCCAGCTCCAGGCTGATGCCTTCGGATATTCCCCGTTCCGAAATCATTACGACCGGACGCAACTGATGGCCGATGGTGCGCAATTCTTTCTTGCGTGCAGGGTCTAGAGACATGAGGGTTTAAGCCGGTAGTCGAAAGGGCGCGTATTGTAATGCAGGCTTGCATTTATGCCTACTCGCCCCAAAGACTGTGATTGTTAAGTAGAAATGCTGATCGCCCGCGCATGGAGGGTAGCCAGGTTCTGGTGTAGAGTGTCAGCGTAATCGCGCAGAAATAGGCGTAAAGAGCGGTAGATTAGAGAGGGTCCGCACTTGAATGACATGGCAAAAAATCTCCTGTTGTGGCTGATCATTGCAGCTGTATTGCTGACAGTGTTCAACAATTTCAATATGCAGCCGGCAAAGGAGCAGCTCAACTATTCCGACTTCATCAAGGAAGTGCGTGACGATCGTATCAGCCAGGTTTCAATTGATGGCCAGATGATTGTTGGCGTCCGTCAGGATCGCTCGACATTTGAAACCGTGCGTCCCTATCTCGAAGATCCAAAATTGATCGACGATTTGATCGACCATCGCGTCGAGGTCAAAGGCGTCAAGCCGGAACAGCAAAGTCTCTGGACACAGCTGTTGGTAGCAAGCTTCCCGATCCTGATCATCATTGTCGTGTTCATGTTTTTCATGCGACAGATGCAGGGTGGCGCCGGTGGTCGCGGTGGGCCCATGGCGTTTGGTAAGAGCAAGGCACGTTTGCTCGGCGAGGATCAGATCAAGACGACTTTTGCCGACGTGGCTGGCTGCGACGAAGCGAAGGAAGAAGTCAAAGAGCTCGTCGAATTCCTGCGCGATCCCGGTAAGTTTCAGCGTCTTGGTGGCCGTATTCCGCGCGGCGTATTAATGGTCGGTCAACCCGGTACCGGTAAAACGCTGCTGGCAAAAGCGATCGCCGGTGAAGCCAAGGTGCCGTTCTTCTCTATCTCCGGTTCCGACTTCGTTGAAATGTTCGTCGGTGTCGGTGCGTCGCGTGTGCGCGACATGTTCGATCAAGCCAAAAAGCAATCGCCTTGCATCATTTTCATTGACGAAATCGACGCGGTCGGCCGCCATCGTGGCGCCGGTCTAGGGGGTGGTCACGACGAACGCGAACAGACGCTGAACCAATTGCTGGTCGAGATGGATGGCTTCGAAGCAAATGACGGCATCATCGTTATCGCCGCGACCAACCGTCCGGATGTGCTCGATCCCGCTTTGCTGCGCCCCGGTCGCTTCGATCGTCAGGTCGTTGTGGGGCTGCCGGATATTCGTGGTCGCGAACAAATTCTTAAAGTGCATATGCGTAAAGTGCCGCTGGCTGACGATGTCGATGCGGCGGTGATTGCGCGCGGTACGCCGGGATTTTCCGGTGCCGATCTGGCGAATTTGGTTAACGAGGCGGCGTTGTTCGCGGCTCGGGCCAACAAGCGCACCGTCAGCATGGTCCAGTTCGAACTGGCGAAAGACAAAATTATGATGGGCGCTGAGCGCAAATCGATGGTCATGTCCGACGCCGAGAAACGCAACACCGCTTATCACGAAGCCGGCCATGCAATCGTCGGTCGTCTCGTGCCCGAGCATGATCCTGTTTATAAAGTCAGCATCATTCCGCGCGGACGCGCGCTCGGCGTCACGATGTTCCTGCCGGAAGAGGATCGCTATAGCCTCAGCCGCCGGCATATCGTCGGCAATATCTGCTCTCTGTTCGGCGGTCGCATCGCGGAAGAAATGATTAATGGTGTCGATGGCGTGACCACAGGCGCATCCAACGATATCAAGCGCGCCACCGAAATCGCCCGCAATATGGTCACGAAATGGGGCTTGTCGGAAAAAATGGGCCCACTGCTGTATGACGAAAGCGAGGAGGAGGTATTCCTCGGTCGTAGCGCCGCATCGGCTTCACGCATCGTTTCGGGTGAAACGGCAAAACATATCGATGAGGAAGTTCGCCGTATCATTGATGAGTGTTATGCCACCGCGAAACGTCTGCTCGAAGAAAACCGAGACAAGATGGAAATGATGGCCGATGCATTGATTCAGTACGAAACGATCGATGCCGCGCAGATCGACGACATCATGTCCGGTCGCAAACCGCGTCCGCCTGCTGGCTGGGACAATAATCCACCGACCGGTGGCGGCGAAGCGCCGACGCAGAACGATAACCGTGCCGGCCCCATCGGTGGGACTGCCGGCGAACACTAATTCCGTTATGAACGATAACGACTCTACCCCGGCGCTTAATTGCGCCGGGCGTGTTTTAACCCTTGATCGCCCGCGCGTCATGGGCATCCTGAATGTCACTCCCGATTCTTTTTCCGATGGCGGCGCGTTGTATCGCGGCGCGAATTTGTCGCTCGATAAAGTGTTGCATCGGGTTGCGGCGATGGTCGCCGATGGCGCTGATATTGTGGATATCGGCGGTGAATCGACGCGGCCTGGCGCGGCGCCCGTCTCTGCGCAGCAGGAGCTCGATCGTGTTATTCCGGTGGTGCAACGGTTGGCGCAGGAATTCGACTGCGTGCTATCGATCGACACCAGCGAGCCGCAGGTCATGCTTGAAGCCGCCGCCAGCGGTGTCGGCTTCATCAACGATGTTCGTGCGCTACAGCGCCCCGGCGCCATTCGAGCAGCGGCAGCCACCGGATTGCCGATCTGCCTGATGCATATGCAGGGCGAACCTCTGTCGATGCAACAGCAACCCGTCTATGAGGATGTTGTTCAGGAGGTGACGGCTTTCCTCCGGCATCGTATCGAGGCCTGTACTACACTCGGCGTTGCCCACCGCAACCTGGTGCTTGATCCGGGGTTTGGCTTCGGCAAAACCGCTCGGCACAACCTGCAGCTGCTGAACCGTCTCGATCAATTGCGCACTCTCGGCCATCCCATCTTGGTTGGGTTATCGCGAAAGGCATTGATCGGTCAGATCGTGGGGCGTCCGGTAGGTGAACGGTTGGCTGGAAGCGTAGCGCTGGCGGCAATTGCCGCGATGCGAGGAGCAGTCATTTTTCGCGTGCATGATGTGGCGGAAACCCGCGACGCGGTTCGGTTATGCACGGCAGTTATCGAGGAGCAGTTTGAATGAGTCGACGTTATTTCGGCACGGATGGCGTGCGTGGCCTGGTTGGCGAAGGTCCCATCAACCCGGAATTTGTGTTGAAGCTGGGTTGGGCGGCGGGGAAGGTATTCGCGCGCGAGGGTCGCAGTAAGGTCATTATCGGCAAGGACACGCGCATTTCCGGTTACATGTTCGAATCGGCGCTGGAAGCAGGTCTGGTTGCGGCGGGTGTGGATGTCTCGCTGATCGGACCGATGCCGACGCCAGCCATTGCTTATTTGACCCGGACTTTTCATGCACAGGCCGGCATCGTCATCAGTGCATCGCACAATCCGTATCACGACAACGGCATCAAATTTTTTTCCAGTGAAGGCAGCAAATTGCCGGATAGCGTCGAGCTCGACATCGAGCGTCAAATCGATGAGCCGATGACCACCGTGGCTTCCGCCCAGCTCGGCAAAGTGGTGCGCATCAATGATGCCGGCGGTCGCTACATCGAATTCTGTAAAAGCACGGTGCCGTCCTATTTCAATTTGCGCGGCAAGAAAATCATCGTCGATTGTGCCAATGGCGCCAATTATCACGTCGCGCCGGCAGTGCTCGAGGAATTGGGCGCGCAAGTCGTCGCCATCGGTACCGAGCCCAATGGCCTGAACATCAACGATGGTGTCGGTTCGACCTCGCCGGAAAATCTGCGTCGCCGCGTACTGACCGAACAGGCCGATCTGGGCATTGCATTCGATGGTGACGGGGATCGCGTGTTATTTGTCGATCACTGCGGTGAGTTGGTCGATGGCGACGAGCTGCTGTTCATCATTGCCTGTGATCAATTGCGTACTCGGGGTAGCTGCGCCGGCGTGGTCGGCACCTTGATGTCCAATATGGGTTTCGAGCTCGCCCTGGCGGAATTGAAAATTCCATTTGCGCGCGCGAAAGTCGGCGATCGCTACGTCATGGAACTTATGCGCACCAATGGCTGGAAGCTCGGCGGCGAAAACTCGGGTCACATTATCTGCTCCGACGTAACCACCACCGGCGATGGCATCATTTCCGCGCTGAAAGTGCTGTTTGCTGTCGTCAGCACCGGCAAGACTTTGCACGAGTTGAAGTCGGGTATGCAGAAGTTTCCGCAAATCATGCAGAACGTCCGCATTGGCCGAAAATTCGATTTACAAGAAGTGCCTGCGGTGAGCGATGCCGTGGCGCTCATCGAAGAAAAATTGTCGGGTCGGGGTCGCGTGTTGCTGCGCCCATCCGGCACCGAGCCGGTCGTGCGCGTCATGGTGGAGGGTGAAGATCGCCTGCAAGTCGAAACGCTATGCACGGAACTCGCCGGTGTGGTCCAGCGCTCGGTGGCGTAGCGCCCCTTTCTTGTTTATCCAAGGTTGTTTCGATTAAGATTGCCCGCCGTTTTTACGGCGGTTTTTATTATTGAGGAAGAGCAATGCGCGGCAAGCTGGTCGTTGGCAACTGGAAAATGCATGGTAGCCAATCCGACATCAGCAAACTGCTCGGCGATTTGCTTGATCTTGTACCGCAGGCGTGTAGCGTCGACATCGCTGTTTGTCCTCCCTTTGTATATCTCGGGTTAGTGCAGCAGCTGCTTGCCGGTAGTTCGATAAAAATCGGCGCGCAAAACGTCAGTCAGGAAGTTAAAGGCGCCTTCACCGGGGAAGTGGCGGCAAGCATGTTGCGCGATTGCGGCTGCGATTTCGTTATAGTCGGCCACTCCGAGCGACGCAGTTTGTACGGTGAGAGCGATCAGTTGGTGGCGCAAAAGAGCGCTATTGCTCTGCAATCCGGACTCACCCCCATCATCTGTGTCGGCGAAACGTTGGCAGAACGCGAAGCCGCTCAAACACTCGATGTCATCGGTCGCCAAATCGACGCGATAACGAAGGCGTTGAGTGCTGCAGAATTGAGTCAGGTCGTCTTTGCCTATGAGCCTGTATGGGCAATCGGCACCGGACGTACGGCCACGACGGAGCAGGCACAGGAAGTTCACGCGTTCATTCGCCAGCGTTTGGCGAGCGTGGCAGATGCCTCGGGCATCAAGATTTTGTACGGCGGTAGCGTGAAAGCGGATAACGCTGCCAGTTTGTTTGCACAGCCTGACATCGATGGCGGATTGGTCGGCGGTGCATCGTTAAATGCCAAAGATTTTGCGGCGATATGCGCTGCAGCAGAGTGAGAGTTTATGGAAACGTTGATCATTATTTTTCATGTGTTGGGCGCGCTGTGCATCATCGGTCTGATTTTGATTCAGCAGGGTAAAGGTGCCGATATCGGCGCTTCGTTTGGCTCCGGTGCATCGCAAACGCTATTCGGCGGCCGTGGGAGCGGAAATGCGCTAACCCGCGCAACCGCAATCCTTGCCACTGTGTTTTTTGCTACCAGCCTGGCATTGGCAGTTGTGGCAAAAAATCGCGCGGAAAATGCGGGCGCAGTCGATTTGCCGATACCGCCTGTAAATGAGGCGCCCGCCACGCCGACACCGGCAAAATCAGTTGACGATGTGCCCGTGGTCGAGGAAAATGCCGCGCCTGCTGCAGGTGAGGTTCCGCAAGCGCCGGCGCAGTAAGAACAAGCCCAGGTGGTGAAATTGGTATACACGCTACCTTGAGGTGGTAGTGGCGCAAGCCGTGCTGGTTCGAGTCCAGTCCTGGGCACCAATCCAAAAAGCCTGCGTTAGCGGGCTTTTTTGTTTCGGCTATATCTTGTTTTCGCGGCATCCGTTACGTACAATCTGCCGCCCTTTGATACCCAAATAGCAACCAAAGCGCGAAATCGCGACATTATTCGACAACGCGCTGCCTGTATTGCCCCGGTTCGCCGGCATAAGCAACAACCTTTGCAAGCAGGCTTTTAGGAGTAACAGCAATGACTTACGCAATTATCGAGACTGGCGGCAAGCAACATCGCGTGCAGCCCGGTGAAATTCTGAAAGTCGAAAAAATCGAAGCGGCCACTGGTGCCAGCATCGACTTCGACAAAGTTCTGCTGGTTAGCGATGGCGAAAACGTCACGATCGGCGCGCCTTATGTGGCGGGCAGCAAAGTGACCGCGGAAGTGTTAGAGCAAGGCCGTCACGACAAGATCAAGATCATCAAATTCCGTCGCCGCAAACATCACATGAAGCAGATGGGCCACCGTCAGTGGTACACCGCGATCAAAATCACCGGCATCAGTGCGTAATTCGCGCGTAACTCGCGTAAGTAATCGGGAGAAAGACAATGGCACACAAGAAAGCAGGCGGTAGTACCCGTAACGGCCGCGATTCTCAGAGCAAGCGCCTCGGCGTCAAGCGTTTTGGCGGCCAGGTAGTCACTGCGGGCAGCATCATCGTCCGTCAGCGCGGCACTAAAATCCGTCCGGGCGTAAACGTCGGTCTTGGCAAGGATCACACGTTGTTCGCGACTACCGATGGCGTCGTCCAGTTCGAGACCAAAGGCAAAGATCAGCGCAAGATTGTGAATATCGTTGCCGCTTAACCGCCAACGATGCTCGCTAAAAGCCCCACCTGTTGGGGCTTTTTTGTTTGTGGCGGATAATCGTCCGCCACGAGTTTTATCAGGTATCTGGAAATGAAATTCGTCGATGAAGTAGTCATCAAGGTACAGGCCGGGCGCGGTGGCAACGGGTGTATGAGCTTTCGCCGCGAACGCGCCGTGCCGTTTGGCGGACCCGACGGCGGCGACGGCGGCGACGGCGGCTGCGTTTATTTGATGGCGGATGCGTCGGTTAACACAATGGTCGATTACCGCTATGTGCGCGGCTATCAGGCCAAAAGCGGCGAATCGGGTCGCGGTGCGAACTGTACTGGCGCCAGCGGCGATGACCTCGTACTCAACGTGCCGGTGGGTACCACGGTTATCGACGAGGATACCGGCGAAGTGTTGGGCGATCTGCTCAAGCCGGGTCAGCGTTTGCTGGTAGCGCAGGGCGGTTGGCATGGCCTCGGTAACACGCGTTATAAATCCTCGACCAATCGCGCTCCGCGTCAAACCAGCAAAGGTAGCGAAGGCGAGCTGCGCAATCTGCGAATGGAAATGAAAGTGCTGGCCGATGTCGGCCTGCTTGGTTTGCCTAACGCGGGCAAATCGACATTGATTCGCGCGGTGTCGTCGGCGAAGCCGAAGGTTGCCGATTATCCGTTCACGACGCTGGTGCCGAACCTTGGCGTCGTGCGAGTGCAGGCCCATCGCAGTTTCGTGATGGCCGATATTCCCGGCCTTATCGCCGGTGCTTCCGAAGGTGCGGGGCTTGGGATTCGCTTTCTCAAGCATCTGACGCGGACGCGTCTGTTGCTGCATTTGGTCGATGTGTTGCCGCCCGATGGCAGCGATCCGGTGCAGGCCGTTATGGATATCGCCCATGAACTCGATCGGTTCAGCCCGACTCTCGCCAGTCGCCAGCGCTGGCTGGTGCTCAATAAAGTCGATTTGTTGCCGGAGGACGAGCGTGAAGCGGTGTGCCGGGATATCGTTGAGCGCCTGAACTGGTCGGGGCCGGTCTACCGCGTCGCCGCAATTAGTGCGGAAGGCACCAAGGAGTTATGCGGCGACATCATGACGCACCTCGAGCATTGCTGGGAGGATGAGGTCAGCAATCCTGAGCTTGGCGAGCGTGAACGCGCACTGCAAACCGCCATGCAAGCCGAAGCGCGCGAGCGTATTCAGGCGTTGGCGGCCGAACGGCGCGCGCGGCGACTTGAGCAGCTCGCCGGTGAAGCTGATGAGGATGTCGAAGACGACGATGACGATTATGAAGTCGAAATCGAGTATGTACGGTGAAGTCGCAGTCAGGTTTGAGCGATAGACGCCCGCGAACAAGTGCCGAGATAAAGTAGTTTCCAATGAGGCTGGAATACATTCGATGAGAACAGAGCTGCGCGCGGCACGCCGTTGGGTGGTGAAGATCGGCAGTGCATTGTTGACCAATGATGGCCGCGGCTTGTATGTCGCGGCGATTGAGCAGTGGGTGCATCAGATCGTCGAGCTGCGTGAGCGTGGCATCGAAGTCGTGCTCGTATCGTCCGGCGCGGTAGCTGAAGGGATGGTACGGCTCGGCTGGAAGACGCGCCCGCATGCGCTGCATGAATTGCAGGCCGCCGCTGCCGTCGGTCAAATGGGCCTCGTTCAGGCTTATGAATCCCAGTTTCAACGCTATGGCATGCATACCGCCCAGGTATTGCTCGGCCACGATGACATTTCAGCACGCGACCGTTACCTCAATGCCCGCGGCACGCTACAAACGCTGGTTGGGCTCGGCGTTATTCCCGTCATCAACGAAAATGACACCGTCGTTACCGATGAAATTCGGTTCGGCGACAACGATACGCTCGGCGCGCTGGTAGCCAACCTGATCGATGCGGATCTGCTAGTCATCCTCACCGATCAGGAAGGCTTGTTCGAACGCGATCCCCGTCAGGACCCGACCGCTGCATTAGTCTCGCGCGGTAAAGCAGGCGATCCCCAATACGAGGCGATGGCGGGTGGCAGCGGTGCGCTGGGTCGCGGCGGTATGTCGACGAAAATTCGCGCCGCTAAATTAGCTGCGCGCTCTGGGGCGGATACCGTTATCGCGAGCGGCCGACAGGAAAATGTCCTGGTGCGATTGGCTGATGGTGCCGAACTTGGAACCCTGTTGGTGGCCGATCAACAGCCGCTGGCTGCACGCAAGCAGTGGCTCGCCGGCCTGATGCAAACGTGCGGCACGCTATCGTTGGATGAAGGTGCAGTGCAGGTATTGCGCGGTGCTGGCCGGAGCCTACTGCCGGTGGGAGTGAAGGCGTTGAGCGGGCGTTTTCGACGGGGTGATCTCGTGTCCTGTCTCGATCCCGAGGGCAATGAGGTGGCGCGCGGTCTGGTCAATTACGCCAGCGAAGATGCCCAGAAAATTATCGGCGTGAGCAGCGATCGAATCGAATCACTGCTCGGCTATCAAGGCGAAAAAGAACTGATTCATCGCGATAACCTGCTGGTGTTATGACGCTGTGGAATTCGCGCTGAAAAAAGTGCTTGGCACGATGTTGATGCCCTTACCGCTGGCCTCGCTGCTGTTAATCGTCGGTTGTTTATTGTTGTGGCGCGGACGATTGCGATGGGGGCGCGGTTTGGTGACAGGCGCCGTGACATTGCTGCTGTTGGCGAGCTGCACGGCGATTTCCGATCTGGCGCTATTGCCACTCGAAGAGAAGTACCCGAAATGGGACGGCCAGAATCATGGTGTGCAGTATGTTGTTGTGATGGGTGCGAGTCAGGGTGATGCGCCGCGTCTGCCGCAAACCAATCGTCCCAATACCGCTGCGGTTTATCGTTTGCTCGAAGGGGTCGCGGTCTATCGCGCGCATCCGGGCAGCAAGCTGATTCTATCGGGCGGCAACGGCAGCGATGCCCCGCATGCGCTGTTGATGGCGGGGGTGGCGATGCGTATCGGTGTGCCGGCGCACGACATTCTGCTGCAAACCACATCGCAGGACACCGAGGCCGAGACCGCGTTGCTGGCACCGATGGTGGGGCAGAGTCCGTTCGCAGTGGTGACATCGGCGGCGCATATGCCGCGGACGATTATGTCGTTCGAGCGCCTCGGCTTGCATCCTTTACCCGTACCCACGCATTTTCTCGACCGGGATAATCCGCATCCCCATTGGCGCGATCTTGCGTCACCGAACCCCGATAGTCTCGCGCGCAGCGAGTTCGCGCTGCATGAGTATCTGGGGTTGGCGTGGCTCCACCTGAAGACACTCTTCCAATGAATGGGCAATAAAAATGAGCAATAAAAAAGCCGGCGCTAGGCCGGCTTTTTTATTGCTTGCAGCAAACTCAGGCGGCAGCTTTCTGCGCGAGTTCTTTGATCTGGGCATTCAGGCGGCTCTTATGACGAGCGGCCTTGTTTTTGTGGATGATGCCTTTGTCGGCAATGCGATCGATGACCGGAACGGCGGCGGCGTAAGCAGTTTTAGCAGCTTCGGCATCGCCTTTGTTGATCGCGGCAACAACTTTCTTGATGTAGGTGCGCACCATCGAGCGCAAGCTGCCGTTGTGCAAACGAGCGTTTTCTGCCTGCTTGGCGCGTTTCCGCGCTTGTTTAGTGTTCGCCACCGCAAAACTCCTGAATTCGAGTCGTAAAAATTTGAGAGGCGCGATTATTCATATCCGCCCGCCTATTGTCAACCAAAAATCTCGGTAATCACTGACTGAAATGCTGCCAAAGCGACGGAGCCCAAACGATTAAAAACAGCATCAAACTGGTAAAGACGCCTGCCGAGCCGATGTCTTTGGCCTGACCCGACAATGGGTGCATCTCGGAGCCGAAGCGATCGACGGCGGCTTCAATCGCCGAATTGAACAATTCCGCCAATATGACGATCGCGCAGGTGACGACCAACAGTAATTGATGCGTCAGATCACGGCCGATCCAGAACGCCAGCGGAATGCAAATGATCGATAGCGATGCTTCGATGCGGAACGCTTCCTCATATTTCCAGGCGGCCCGCAGTCCTTGCATCGAATAACCTGTTGCCGCGATCAGACGCGAGAGGCCGGTCTTGCCGGGTTTGGTCATCATAGGTGCCTTAGTTCCCAAAAAAATAGGTGCCTGAGTCCGTAGCAAAATAGATGGCTGAGTCCGCAACAAAATGCTGCGCATGGTAGCGGCTACCGCTGCACAGTCCAAGCGGGGCGCGATACTCGGCGGGATTTAATGCGAGGAGCGGCGACGACCGTCCTGCCGACGATTAGTGGCAGCAGCGGTCGAGATACCGTTACCGGATGAGCTGGTAACAGCGGGATAAGGAGGATTTCCCGGCGTCCACGAGGAGAACAGTGGCACGGCGGAGAGAGTTTCGGCAAAACTGGCCGCTGTTTTCGTCGCGGTTACAGATTGCTGCGGTTCGGTAAGCGCATCCATCGTCGAGTCGATTGCAGCGGTAATCGTGATCGTAGATGTCATAGCTCACTACTCGATAAAAGGTCGACGTGAATGAATTGATGGGCGGCGAAGAGGATAATAGGCCGCTATTCAAACTCCAACAACCGGCTCCACTTACCGCTCTGCAAATTGTCGCTAATCGCACCGACTGGCTACGCTTGTGATCGTTTAGCGCCGGAATTATTCCCAACAATAAATCGATACACGGAATGAACATGTTCGCGAGGCTTTTCCAACGTCGGCCACCGCTGACCAGTGATGCAGCGCTGACCGAAAAGGTTGGGCTCATCTTTGCCGGTACGCCGCGCGCACTGCTGCTAAGCCTGTTTGGCG
This sequence comes from uncultured Spongiibacteraceae bacterium, assembly GCA_946480345.1. Next base: position 3,925 of record CAMLJR010000047.1, on the reverse strand, counting down.
TATGCGTCATGGCGCAAGCATTCATTCGCCCCGACAACCATGACGCGGTGGTGTCGTGGTTGCTGGCCGCCGGAATTATTCTGCTGCTGCGCACCTTCCTTTGGTACAGCTGGCGACGCGACCACACCCGCGATGAACATATCGCGCGCTGGCGGGCGCGGCTCGTCGCAGGCAGCTTTATTGGCGGAGCGATGTGGGGTCTGGCGGCGATATTGCTGTTTCCCGACACCGATCTGCCACGCCAGACTTTGTTGGCGCTGTTGATGTGTGGTGCCGGTGCCAGCGCGGCGGTCATGATGGCGCCAGATCGCTTGGCGGGTTACGCGTTTCTGCTGCCGTGTCTGTTGCCTGCCATCGCGCAATTTCAACTGCATTTCATGCACGCGGGTTACAGCGTTGCGATGATGGGGCTGCTGTATAGCGCTGTTATTGTCGATGGTATGCGGCGTTTTGGTCGTTATATCGACGACAACATCGGGTTGCGTCTCGCGTTAGTGGAGCGCGAGCGAGGGCGGCAACAATTCGAGCGCGAGCTGGACGAAAGTCAGAAAAAATTGCAGGAAGACATCAAGGCGCGCAAAGCCATCGAAAAACAAATGGCCGAAGACCGCGCCAAGCTGGAGGCCTTTGTTCAGCACACCCCGGCTTCCGTGGTGATGCTGGATAACGAATTGAATTTCGTCGCATGCACCGCACGTTGGGCGCGAACGATGAATGCCGACCCGGAGCTTCTCGCCGGCGGTCGTTTTTACGATGTCTATCCAGAAATGTCGCGCCGTTATCGGGATGTTCATCAGCGCAGCCTCGCCGGCTCGGTGGAGCGCTGCGAAGAGGAATTGTATGTCGGTAGAAAAGGCTCCTACTGGCTGCGCTGGGAAGTAAGACCCTGGTACAAGCATGCCGACGTCATCGGCGGAATCATGATTCTCACCGAGGACATTACCGCGCGGAAGGAGGTCGAAATCGCGCTGCGCGAACGCGATGCGCTGCTACAGAAAATTACCGAGCGAGTCCCCGGCGTCATCATGCAATTTCGGTCGTTCCCCAACGGCGGATCGGAGATTCAGTATTGCACGGATGCCGTTCGCAAAATTTTCGAGTTAGAGGTTGAGGACGTTTACGCCGATTACACCACCTTGGGCGCGCGCATTCTGCCGGAAGACCGGCCGGGTGTTGCAGCGACGATCGCCGACGCGACGCGCACGCTGATACCGTGGAAGATGGATTATCGCGTGCAATTACCGGTGCGCGGAGTGCGTTGGCTGCATACCGAAGCTTTGGGCGAGCCGCAGCCGGATGGAGCGGTGATATGGCATTCGTATGTCACCGATATCACCGATCTGAAAAAAATCGAGGAGCAGCTGAAAGCGCTCAATCACCGCTTTGAGCTGGCCGTACATGCGGCGCGTATTGGCGTGTGGGAGTGGAATATTCTCACCGACAAACTGGTCTGGGATAAGCGCATGTATGAGATATACGATTTCCCTGCCGGCGAGATTCTCGATGCTTCAGCGCCGGTGAACGATCGCGTTCATCCCGACGATTGGGAGCGTATCCGGCAGAGTTTTATCGAGGTGCTCGAAGACCCGGAGATCGCGCGTTACGAAATTGAATATCGGCTTGTCTGGCCTGACGATAGCGAGCATGTGGTACGTACGGCTGCATTTTTACAGCGTGACGTAATGGGGCGCGCCGAATCGGCTACTGGCGTTACCTGGGATATCACCGAAAGCAAAAAAATAGAACGAATGAAATCCGAGTTCGTTTCAATGGTCTCGCACGAATTACGCACGCCTCTGACATCGATACGCGGTTCGCTGGCGTTGCTCGAACGCGGTGTCGGCGGCGCACTCACCGCTGATGCGAAAGAGCTGATCAATGTCGCTTACAAAAACTCCGAGCGCTTGTCACTGCTGATAAACGACATCCTCGATATCGAAAAAATCGAATCCGACAAAATCCGCTTCAATATGCAACGTCATACCCTGCGATCTCTGCTCGAGCAAGCCGTCACCGCGAACCGCGGATACGCGCAGACTTACGACGTTGAGTTGGAATTGCTCGAACCGATAGGCGATGCCGATGTCCTCGTCGATAGCGATCGATTCGAGCAAGTGCTCGCCAATTTAATTTCGAACGCGGTTAAGTTCTCGGCTCCGCGCGATACGGTAGAAGTTGCTGCGCTGCTTAAACCGGATGCGGTACGCATTGAAGTCAGAGATCGAGGTCCGGGCATTTCCGAAGAATTTCGCGAACGGATTTTTCAGCGCTTCTCCCAGGCAGATACCTCGGATACGCGAGCGAAAGGCGGGTCCGGGCTGGGCTTGTCGATCACCAAATCGATTGTCGAAAAAATGCAGGGCCAAATTGGATTTGAGTCGCGCGAAGGACGTGGTACCGTATTTTTTTTCGAGCTGCCGCGCGCGCTTTAGTTAAAGCGTTAGACCGTTAAGGGGATGGGATTGAACCGCGAATTGCAACGGATTCTCTACGTCGAGGATGAAGCGGATATTCGCCGCGTGGCGACCATGGCTCTCGAATCGTTGGGCGGGCTCAAGGTGTTCGTATGTTCGAGCGGGGCGGAAGCGATAACGGTGGCGGCACAGAATGCGGTGGATATGGTGCTGCTCGATGTGATGATGCCGCAACTCGACGGGCCGACTACGCTCCAGCGTCTGCGTGAGTTGCCGAGCATGGCGGCTACGCCGGCGGTGTTCATGACCGCAAAAATACAATCGGACGAAATTGCCTATTTAAAATCGCTTGGCGCCGTCGATGTTATCGGCAAACCCTTCGATGCGCTCACGCTCGCCGATACGCTGCGCGCGATCTGGCAGCGCATTGGCGTGGCGATAAAACCGAACACATCTGCCGATGCTGCTGCATCGATGGAGAATTCCAGCGGCTCATCGGCGACGAATTTCGCCGCGCGCATGACGCAACTCAAGCAGCAATTCGAGCGCGAGTTGCCGCAGCGTCATCGCGAGTTGCAGCAGCACTGGGCGCGACTTTGCGTGCAATGGCAACTGAATGAAATCGAAGCGCTGCACGTCGGCGTGCACAACCTCGCGGGTGCCGGCTCGACGTTCGGCTACGATGCCATCACCGATTCGGCGCGCGCATTGGACATACGTTTAAAGGCTCTGTTAACGCAACGCACAGCGCCGGCCGACGAAATATGGCGCGAGTTGGTGACACTGTTTTTAGCGCTGGATACCGATTTGCGAAGGGCTCTGGCAGCATTGCCGTAATCGGGCCGCGCCGGACCGATGAATTCTCGTTAACCTTCCGCGCTCATCGTTTCAGTTAAAGTACGTTTGTATTGCGAATGCCGTGGCGATCGCCTCGGGTTTTAGCATTGAGTTCAAGGATTTCGCATGTGGATCGTCCGTGTCGCGTTGCAGCGGCCGTATACATTTATTGTGCTGGCGTTACTGCTGCTCATTCTCGGGCCGCTGACGATCAAGCGCACGCCCACCGATATTTTTCCGTCGATCGATATTCCGGTCATCAGCGTTATCTGGGGTTATAGCGGTTTGCCGGCCGAAGAAATGGCCAACCGGATGATCAGCAGTTACGAACGCGGGATAACCATCACCGTTAACGATATCGAACATATCGAATCGCAAACGCTTAACGGGATCAGCGTCGTCAAAATCTTTTTTCATCCGGGTACGCGCGTCGATTTGGCATTGAGTCAAGTCACTGCATTTTCGCAAACGGTATTACGCGGTTATCCGCCGGGTACGACTGCGCCGTTGATCATGAGCTACAACGCATCGAGCGTACCTATTTTGCAGCTCGCATTGTCGAGTCAGCGGTTGACCGAAGCCGAGTTGTTCGATTTCGGCAATACCTTCATGCGGACGCAGCTCGCCACGGTACAGGGCGCGTCGATTCCTTTTCCGTATGGCGGCAAGCAACG
>CAMLJR010000046.1 GCA_946480345.1 uncultured Spongiibacteraceae bacterium | reverse complement strand
AGCCGTGAGCTCGTATTCCGCCTCATAGTTGTCGCGTTCGCCTGATAGTAGCTCGCGTACTCTCGATAAATACTCACCGGTATCGTGTTGGCCGGCGGCTTGCGAAAGTCGATGGCTGGCAAAAAAATCCGACGGCATCGGCAAATCGTCGTGGTTCTCCCGCCAATGCTGTTCCCAAAGCTGATTCACGGTAACGTAACTGGCGTTCCGGTCGATGACGCCAATTCGCTGCGGCAACACATCGATAATTTCCCGCACCAGTTGCCGCGCTTTGTCATGGCTGTGCTGAACCGCGACGTGCGACGTGACATCCTGGACTGCACCCAGCATGCGCGAGGGCTTATTGTGTTCGCCCGCAATCAATTGGCCGACCCACTGAAAATGTCGCTCAATGCCATCCGCCATCGGCATGCGGACGATCAGATCGATTTTGGGCGACTGCATTGAGCTGTTGATGATGGCCTGAACCAATCCCATTCGATCCTGCGGATGCAGCCGTTCGAGCAGACGTTTTTTGTATTCGTGCGGCGGGCATTCACCGAGTTCGAGCATGGCAATTGCGCGCGACGATAATCGCATCTGTCCCAGCTCGTAATCGAACGACCAGTCGCCGTAGCCGGCTATTTCCTGTGCCACCGCCAGGCGGGCGTTCTCTTCTTCAATTTGTTTCTCGGCGAACTTCAGCACAGTGACATCGCGCACGAACAAGCCGATTCCGCCGCCGTCGGTTGGAAAAATCGTGAAGCTCAGCCAAGTGCTGCGCGGGGCGTAAAAATATTCCGCGTGGCGAATCTCGCGCTTCGACATCACTTCGCGCATCGCCACGGCAGTCGGATTGCCATCGTCGACATACAACTGCCAGATATTGGCGCCGACTCCCCCTTCGACGCCATTGCGCTGGAACATCTGCGTGCAATAGCGATTCATGAAGCTGATGGTCCAATTGGCGTCCAATGCAAAAAACGCATCGTTAATGCTGTTGAGCAAGCCGTTGAGCTGCGAAACGCTGTCTTTCAAATCCTGCTGCGAGCGCTGCAGCGCGGTGGTATCGCGCGATACGCACAACATCAAGGGGCGGTCGTCGGCGGGTAATTGGACCTTGGTGAAGGTGCTGTGCCAGGCACGCCGCTCGCCGCTGAGGATGCGGCAACTGCCGGAAAACTCGCTGGTGCCGCTCACCAGCCCTTCCTTCCAGCGCTCCATCATTAATTTGCGCTGCTCCATGTCCCAGAAGTCGAACCAATGCCGGCCGACAATCTGGCTTTCGCGACTCGCGCCGATCAGATTGAGTCCGCTTTCGTTGATCGCCAGCACTGTGCCGTCGGCAGCCAGCAGCTTGATGCAATCGCGCGAACCTTCGAGCACGGCGCGGATGATGTCGTCGTGTCCGTGCAGATGAATACGGCTGGCGGCCAGCTCCCCAGTTTGTCTGGATACGATGGCGCCAAGATGACCTACTAACCACGCCAATAGCGTGGCGAGAACGAAGGAGAGTTGTTCGGACACGCTATAGGACATGGCTCCGCTGACCCAGCGCCCCAACAATATGCCGCCGATTATCACCAGCACAGCGGCGGCCACCGCGTAGCGGCGATCGAGTGCATAACCCACTAACCCCATCGCGCTCGACCACAGCAGTAGCCCGACGATATGCAGATTCATGCCGACGAGAACGACTCCGAGGGCGGCGATGGGCAAAGCCAAGCCGATCAAACTGCTGGGAGGAAGCAGACGTGCCGGTTCTACGCTGCGCGCCTGTAGTACACGCTGTACCGATTCAGTCGACATTTATCGCTCCTCCTTATTTTGTGAGGTTATTTTTTGAGCTGTTTTGTTTGCGGTAACGCGTTGGTTCGGGCGATAGATCAAGCGACTTATTGTCGGGAAGCCGAGAGGTCCGTCCACGCTTGGGCATTACGTGCGGATACTCATGGTTTTTACAGTCTAGAAGGGAACGCTGACGATGCCACGCGTTTAAGCCGGCGATGGATCAGGAAATTCCTGATGAACATCGTTAAGGTTTTGGATTAATGGGGGCGCTCGTCGAGGCTGATAATGCCGTGGCGAATGGCGTACACCACAAGACCGGCAACATCTCGAATGCCGAGGCGCACCATGATTTGCGCGCGATGGGTTTCGACCGTTTTGGCGCTGAGTTGCAGCTGAAACGCGATTTCTTTCGTGGCGTAGCCGAGCGCGAGCAGCCGCAGTACCTCGTGCTGACGTTCGGTCAGCGGGGGGACCGCACCGGCTTGCGGGGTTAGCGCCTCATACACCGATGTCGAAATTTTCGGGCTTAGATATTGCTCGCCCGCGAGTGCCGCATCCAGCGCCAGCTCCAGTTCGGTTTCGGCGGCTTCTTTCAACAGATACGCCGCAGCGCCTGCCCGCAGGGCTCGCACTGCATACTCGCGCAACGCGTGCATCGACAACATGATTACGGGCAATTGCGGCCATCGGGCGCGGATAGCATCGAGCGCATCGAGACCCGACACTCGCTGCATGCTGATATCCATGATCAGTACATCCGGCGCATGCTGCTCGATCAACGGCAATGCCTGATCGCCATCGCTGCCTTCGGCCACCACAACGTAATGCGATAAGTCATCGATCAACCCGCGCAATCCCGCGCGCACCAGCGTGTGATCGTCGATCAGCACAACGCGATGGCGCACCGTCATGCATGAGACTCCGGAAACACCGCGGTCAGCTCAGTACCGACACCCGCCACCGAATGCAGATGCAGCGTGCCTCCCGCCTGCTGCGCGCGTTCGCGCATCGTTTGTAAACCCAAGCCCCGCGCCTGCGCCACCGTGCGATCGACATCGAAGCCTTCGCCGTCATCGACAATCTGGAGCCGCAGCGCACTGCCCTCCCGCGTCAGCGCGACTCGCACAAAGCTCGCACCGGAATGCCGCAGGATATTCGTCAATGCTTCCTGAAAAATACGGAACACCGCCATTTCGAGCAGCGGTTGCGGGCGCGGCTGCAATTCCTCGGCATCGAGTCCATAACCGATACCGGTACCGCCAAAAAATTTACGGAGATGCTCTTCTATCGCGGTTTTTAAGCCCAGCGTATCCAATTGCGCCGGGCGCAATGTCAACGCGAGATTGCGCACTTTTTCCAGCGCCTCGCCGGCGGTGTCCTGAATCTGCGCGACCCGCTCTGCCAATTCGACATCCTGCTGGCGCTTGCGCAGCCAGGCTGCACTCATTTTGATGAAGGTGAGCGCCTGCCCCAGATCGTCATGCAGTTCACGCGATAACTGGCGCCGCTCGTTCTCGCTGGTTTGCGCCATATGCTCGGACAAATGTTGCAGCCGCTCGTTGGCGACCTGCAGCTCGGACTGCGTTTTTTTCTGCTGATCGACGTCGCGTACCAGCGCCAGAATGCAATTCTTGCCCTCGGTGATGACGGTCTGCGCCGCTACTTCGGCCGTAAACACCTCGCCGCTTTTCCTGCGCAGCAAACGCTCGCGGAACGCGGTGTCATCGGCATGGCCATGCTGAAACGAACGCAGTCGGTCAAACGCTTCGGGCTGGCTGGGCACTGCGATAAAGTCGCGTATATCGGCGCCCACCATATCTTCGGGGCGCGTCGCTCCAAACATTTTCGCGGCGGCGGCGTTGGCAAAAATCACGCGCGCCTCGTAATGCATCAACAGTGCCTCCGGCAATTGCTCAGCGATCTGCCGATAACTTTTTTCGTTATCGCGCAAGCGCTCCTGCTCGATTTTGGATGCAGTGATATCGATTGCGCAGCAGATCAGTTTGCGAGTATCCCCCAGATCGACCACGCCGCCGCGAATCAGTAAAGTGCGGGAGGCGCCATTCTCGCCTTCAAATCCGATTTCGAGGGATAGGGGTTTTCCTTGCCAGGCAGTGGCGAAAGCGCGCTGTAGTAAATCGCGATCATCGACAGCGATGCGCTGCCAGAACAGCTTCGTGTCGATGGTCGCAACCCCGCTGGGTTGCTCCAACCAGAGCTGCATCTGCTCGGATAATTCGATGCGGGTCGAATCGCGCTCGCTCGACCACCATCCCATTTCGCCGATGCGAACCACCTCCTGCTGCATCCGCAATGCCACGCGTAAATTATTTTCGACCTGCACGTGCGCCGATACATCTCGCGCTAACACCAGGCGCGCGTCGCGCCCTTCGAATTGCAGCGAATAACCAGTCACCTCCATCGTCATCAACTGCCGCGTCTTGGTCCAATGCGTGACCGCATTGGCGACAACCACATCCCGAAAATGCTTTTGCGCGTCGAGTGCACGCTGCATTGCCGCTCGCGCCTGCGGCGGCCGAATCTCCCACAGTGTCATCGTCAGAAATTCATCGCGAGTGAACCCGTATTTTTTTATGGCGGCTTCGTTAACGGAGAGAAAACGCAACGTCTGCGGATCGTAGATGTACATCGGATTCGGGTTGTGTTCGAACATCGCTCGATATGCGCGCTCGGAACTCTCGATTTGTCGATATAGCCGACTCTGGCCGAGATAAATCCACCGCAACAGCCAGTACAACAACCCACCCGTAACCAGAATGACAATGGCGCCGCGTACCAATTGAAGTGTTGGGCTAATGCTTTGATCGGTGACGAATCGTGCTGCGCTGCGATCGCTGAATATCAGCCAAAGCGCGGCGACAGCCATATAACCCAGCGCAATGCGAAGCGCGTTGCGGCGGGGACTACGTACTCCTGGCGATTTAACGAAGATATATTTCATGCCAGCACCTTGGGGTTTTTATTCTTGTGCGAGTCAATTCGTATAGCAGCTTCAAGTATGAGCCCGAAACACCGGCGGACGACGCGCAGTATAGACGCCGCTAAGGCATCTCGTTAGACGACTGATCGATCGGCTTAACAACCCTTAAGGAGCCTCTGCAAAACGTAGCGAGCACAGCAATTTTGCAGAGGTTCCTTAGCGCTCGTAACGACTGTAATCGAGAATACCCCACCCGATCGGATCGCTGTTGCGATACTCATTAAGCATCCAGTCGCTTTGCATCCAGAAGTTCTCGTCGGTACGCGTGATCGCGTAGCGCGAAGCCACAGCACGCAGCCCCTTTGGACCTTGCACCTTCGACAGCTGTTGTACCAGTCGCGGCAAGTCGCTTTCGTTCACCACCCAAAATGCATTGGGGTAAGCGCCGACGATTCCCGGCACCACCGTCAACGTATCGAATTGCCGACGACGCAATGCATCTTCCCAAAACAACAGCGTGACATTGCTGCGATCGCTATTGCGTATCAGCGTAAACACACGATCCGATTCGCCGCGTATCACCACCCGCAATAAAACCGTTTCCGGCAGATAACTGATCGCCGCGCCTTTCAGTTGCGCGAGTTTGCGCATTGGCTTCAGTAATGTTTCCGGTAGCTGAGCATTTTCCAATTTGTACTGCTGCGACAGCGATGGCTCCAGGTGCTCGCGCAGCAACTCAAAAAACTCCGGTTTGGGATTTTTGCTGCGAAACTGGATACCTGATTCGTGCTGGTACAGCGCAGTTTTACGATAAATCGAATCGCGCACATTGGCGCCCACACCTTGATACCAGGATTTGCGTTCGGCCTCGCGCTGTTCTTTCGGTAAAAAATGCAGAAAATTAGCTTCGCCTTCCATGCGCAGAAAATCCATATACAGCCGCGTCATCAGCATATGGCTCGCATCGCCGTATACATCGAACCCTGCGACCAACAGATAATAAATTCGCTCGAGCATCGGATAGTCGATCACCCATGCGGTTTTCGGCGCTGCGCCTACAAAGCCACGCACGACGCTCGCGCTGTCGAAGTGGCGAAACACCGTCAGCGCGGCATTGCTATTTTCCGCATCGCCGTTCCAGATCAAATCGAGCGTAACCGCCTTGGGATTGCCGAATTTTTCGTGCAGGAATTTTTCTTTTGCTTCGAGATACTGCGACTGCTGCTCGCTGTATTTTTTCCAATGCGCAGCGCCGAATGGTTGATCGCCCATCTCGGCGGGTAAGCTCAGGTGATGACTTTCACGTGCAAGAAATTCGCTATCGACCATCGCCTCGATGTTCGGATTCGCAAACACAATCCAAAATTGATCCTGAATAACATTCAACGCGATCTGGCCGCGACACACCGGCCCCTTGATGAACGTCATCAGGAAAAATTTGCTGTCGTCGAGCAAAAATTGATAGCGCGATTGCACCGGTATTTGCGCAAAAGCGACGAACGGATTCGCGCTGACGTTCGTCTCGTACGAAGGCAGCTCGCTGACTGAATAGTCCGCGCGCAAAAACAATTGATCGAACCGCTGCATGCGCAATTCATCGAGCCGATACGGCAAATGCGTTTTTGCCACGATGGTCGACTGCACCGGCTGCAGCCGATAAAACACCCGTTGCACACCTGGATCGTCGTACGGCCTGCGCGTCGCGATCAAATCGATAGCAACTCCCGGCGGCGTGCGCGAACGCACCAACTTGAAATAATTGCGCGCACGGCTATCGAGGTACAAATCGGCGAGGAACAGATGCTCATACAAATAGCGCGCTGTCAGTTGTGCCTTCAAATCGTCCCGATTAAAAAATCGCTCCCAGTCGGCGACTCGACGTAGCGTTTCGGGATTGAGCGGTGGTGCCGGTTCGACCGGCGCGCCATTTTCCAGCCAGCGCTTGATCGTATCGAATTCTTCATCGCTCAATGCGGGCAAACCAAACGGCATACCCTGATAGCGACGCTCATCGGCATACTGCGAAAAATTTTCGGATTTCGGACAAAATTCAGCGCGATCGAGCGACGTGTCCAGATCGGCAGGCAAGCGGCTGCGCTCGGGGAGAGGATATGCGCGCTTCAATGTCAGCATTTGATAAAGCACGTTGTTATCGAGGCCGATAGGAGCGTTCTGTTCGCCCCCATTCAGCACTGAAAAAAAACCGCGCTCGCGCCATTGTTCCGTCGTATGCGCATCGACGAACAAGCGCGTCGGTTCGATTTCAGCGAGGCGCGTGCTCTCGTAAACTTTCGCAACGGTTGCACCGCGAAAAATACCGTCGGGCGAATCGAGCTTGAGCTGACACGGCGCGTCGTAGCACGCATGGCAAACGAGGCAACGGCGATCCAGTATCGTTTTTACATCGCGAAAATATTCCGCCCGCGGCGGCGTCGCTGCGACATTAACCGCCAACTGCGCACGCTCGGATGATACAGCGTGCTCGACCTGCGCTTGGCGCCACTGCCAGCCCAGCGCAACGCCGACGATCGCAATCAACAATGCGCCAGCGAATTTCCACCGAGCTTCTTTACGGCGCTGTCTATCGACATTTCGCGGCGACATGAATGACCTCTATTAAAAGCCTCTGCAACTCATCATCACAGCACTACATCCGCCAAATCGCCCTTCGTTTCCAACCATTCCTTGCGGTCGGCCGAGCGTTTTTTCGCGAGTAACATATCCATCAATTGCAGCGTTTCATCGCCGGGCTCGACGATCAGACGAACCAGGCGCCGCGTATTTGGATCCATGACCGTTTCGCGCAATTGCAGCGGGTTCATTTCGCCAAGCCCTTTGAAGCGTGTGACCTGCACCTTACCGCGTTTGTTTTCCGCAGCGATGCGATCGAGCACACCCTGCTTTTCCGCTTCATCCAACGCGTAATACACGTCCTTGCCGAGATCGATGCGAAACAACGGCGGCATCGAAACAAATACGTGCCCCGCTTTTACCAACGGCTGAAAATGGCGCACGAACAGCGCGCATAACAATGTCGCAATATGCGCACCATCGGAATCGGCATCCGCGAGAATACAAATTTTGTGATAACGCAGCCCTTCGAGATCATCCGATCCCGGATCGACACCGATCGCAACGGAAATATCGTGCACTTCCTGCGACGCCAACACTTCGAGCGAATCGACTTCCCACGTGTTCAGAATTTTCCCGCGCAACGGCAGAATCGCCTGAAATTCGCGATCGCGCGCCTGCTTCGCAGAACCGCCGGCGGAATCGCCTTCTACCAGAAATAATTCGCCGCGCTCGATTTCACTGCCGGAACAATCCGCGAGCTTGCCGGGAAGCGCCGGACCCGCAGTCACTTTTTTACGTGCAACCTGTTTCGATTTGCGCAACCGCGTCTGCGCATTACTGATGCAAAGCTCGGCGAGTTTTTCCGCTTCTTCGGTGTGATGATTCAACCATAGGCTGAACGAATCTTTCGTTACGCCCGCGACGAACACCGAGGCTTCGCGCGAGGTGAGCCGCTCTTTTGTCTGCCCGGAAAATTGCGCGTCCTGCATTTTCGAACTGAGCACATAACAACAGCGATCCCAAATATCGTCCGGCGCGAGCTTGATACCGCGCGGCAATAAATTACGGAATTCGCAAAATTCGCGCATGGCATCGAGCAAGCCGGAACGCAAACCGTTCACATGCGTGCCACCCTGCGCGGTCGGGATCAAATTCACATACGATTCGGTAATCAGCTCGCCGCCTTCCGGCAACCATTGCACCGCCCAATCGACGGCTTCGCGATCGCTTTTGAAACTGCCTACAAAGGGTTGCAACGGCAGCGCATCGAATTGTTGCGTCGCGCTCGTCAAATAATCCTGCAAGCCGTCTTCGTAAAACCATTCGTCTTTTTCGCCGGTGTTTTCATCGACGAACGTGACGCGCAATTTCGGACACAGCACCGCCTTGGCACGCAAAATATGGCGCAAACGCGATACCGAAAATTTCGGCGATTCGAAATATTTCGCATCGGGAAAAAAACGCACACTGGTGCCGGTTTCGCGTTTGGGACAGGTGCCGATCACGTGAAGATCGCTGGCTTTATTGCCATCGGCAAAGCCCATCCGATAGATCTGGCCGTCACGCTTGATGGTGACTTCGAGCAATTTCGATAGCGCGTTGACGACAGAAACACCAACACCGTGCAAGCCGCCGGAAAACTGATAATTCTGATTCGAGAATTTTCCACCGGCGTGCAATGTGCACAGAATGACTTCGACGCCCGGTTTACCCTGCTCCGGATGAATATCGACCGGCATGCCGCGACCGTTATCGGTACAGGTCAGCGAGTTGTCCTTATGCAAAACCACGTCAATCTGATCGCAATAACCGCCGAGTGCTTCGTCGACGCTGTTATCGATAACTTCCTGCGCGAGATGATTCGGCCGCGTGGTGTCGGTGTACATGCCGGGGCGTTTGCGTACCGGATCGAGACCGATCAAGACCTCGATCGATTCGGCGGTGTAATTATTGGCCATTTTCTCTCCGCGAGATTGTTTGAGCTGCGCAAAGTGTTCGTGTGGACGCGCTGTCGTTATACAGCCGCGAATTGTAAGAATTTAATGAGCGCTGGCAAATGCCGCTCGAAATGTTGGAACTGGTGGTCGCCGCCGGGTTCGATGGTCTGACGCGCGCCGTGGTAAAACTCGACGGCGTCGCGGTAATCCAGCACTTCATCGCCGGTTTGCGCGAGCAGCCAATAATTTTCAGGATGCTTCAAGCGCGCGACAGCCAACGTCTCCAGCGCGAGCACATCGTCGAGTCCAATCGAGAATTCAGCACCGTTATAGGGATTTCGATGCGTGCCAAGATATTTGCGAATCGATAAATGCGGTTTCACCGATGGATTAATGATCGCGGCGCGCAAACCAAAACGCTCGGCCAGCACGGTTCCGTAAAAACCACCCATCGAGCTGCCGATCAGTCCGACGTGCGTGCCCTTATCCAAGGCGGATTGCACCGCTGCTTGGGCAATCGCATATGCGGCTTCAGGTGCATCCGGCAACGCAGGCACCACGTAATCGATATCGGGGTGATTTTCGCGCAAATAAGCAGCCAGCTGCTGCGCCTTGGTAGATTTTGGCGAGCTGAGAAACCCGTGGATATAAATGAAGGTGATTGGCATGGAGGACGACAGTGCAAAAGAGCCTGCACTGTACTGAGCACACCCGGGCTAGGCAACCCGTGAATTAATAACCGCTGGCTGATAAATCGACTTTAAATTCGAAGTGATGAGCGCGCTCGACCACGGTATCGATGCGGCCATTCGCGTGCAGATCGAACCAACGATAGCCGGGGTCTTCAACATCGATGCGGAAATCGCGGCTATTCGGCGCGAACTGGATGCAGGTCGATGGCGAAGTGAAGATGCGCACATCGCCGCGCATCTGGTCGAAACGTTGATGCACATGGCCCGAGAGCACCGCGCGCACCTGCGAAAATTGATCGATCAAGCTCCAGAATTCATCTGCATTCGCAACGATCTGTTGATCGAGCCAGGCACAGCCAATCGGTATTACATGATGGTGAGCGCAGATCAGCGTGTGGCGATCCGGCTCAGCCTCAAGACATTCGCGCAATGCAACAAGCTCACTCGCAGCGAAATGTCCGCCAACCGCACCCGGAATTTGCGAATTCAACATCACGATCTGCCAGTTACCCAGCAATAGCGAACGCTGCAGGCGCGCATCGTCGCCGAGCACTTTGTGCATATTCGCGACGTCATCGTGATTGCCGGGCAGCCAGCGCGTATGCGTACCGATATCGCGCGTTGCGTGCAGGAAGCGTCGATACGCGGCGGTGCTGCCTTGATCGGAAATATCACCGGTGGCGAGCAATACATCGATATGCGCGTGATTCGCATGCACCATCGACAACACGGCAGCGAGACTTTGATCGGTATCGAGATTGAGCAAATGCGTGCCGACCCGCTCGCCTAAATGGCAATCGGTAATTTGCACGACGCGCAGCGGCGTCTGTTGTTCAAGGAAAGATGAAGTCACCGCAGGTCCCGATTGCGCTTTTGTTCAATGGTTAATTTATAAACGTCAAAACTGCGTCGCGCCAGTGACGGGGTAACATTCCTGCAGGTCAGAGTTCACAAAATTCTGACAAAGGTCGGTCGAGATTGAAACCGTGCTGTAGGCAATGGCTTAACCATTCGCCTAAAAAACGATTCCATTGCGCCTTTTCGTCGGGCTGGTACATCGCTTCATTCGGATAATCGTAACGCGGCTGCACGCGGCGACGGCTGGCAAAAGCAACGACTTCCACGAGTTGCGCATCATGGTATACGCGCACGGTCAGACGGGGCGCCACACTTTCGATGGGCAAGGGCGGCGGCGATATTTCGAGTGTAGTCGTATAAGGAGATCGCTCGGTGACACGCACGGCCATCTGTTGATGAATGCCGATACCAATGCAATGTTCATCGTCGACGTGCCTACCGCCGCCCACGTTGGCGTGAAAGCCGCGCAACAATTTCGACAGGCGCGAATAATTCAACTCGCACTCCGCCTGCGCGGCGGCGAGATCGACTTGATAGCGACGTTTATGACAAGCGAGTGCGCGTTCCACAACTACCTCGGTAGCACGACTTTCGATCAAGCCTAACACAGGTTACGGTTAATTCACGTGCGACGACTGGCCACATTGGCTTTGTTACACTCGGCGCGCTGAACACATTAATGCGACACAAATTTAAAAAGAAAACCACCAGGGTCGGCTCATGAAAAACCGCTTTTTCGCGCTCGGCGTAGCACTATCGATGACCACTTGTTTGGCTGCGGCGGATACACTGCGTGAGATCTATGAATTAGCGCTTAAGAACGATACGAAGCTGCGCGCGGCAGCGGCCACTTACCGTGTCGATATCGAAACGCAGCAGCAGGCAAAATCACGCTTGTTACCGCAAGTGCAAGGCGACGCGAATTACGGACGCCGCAAAGTAGAAAGCGATGGCGAGGGTCTCAGTTTCGATCCGACCTCACCCGATCCTTTCTTTCCCAGCAATATCAACACGCGCACCAACACGACCAACAGCGGGTGGGGCGTCACGCTGTCGCAACCGCTTTTCGATTTGCCGGCGTGGTTTTCGTTTCAAAGCGGAAAGCAAACGACCAAGCAGGCCGAAGCACAATTCGCTGCCGATCAGCAGGATTTGATCGTGCGTGTTACCGACGCGTATTTCACCGTACTGCGGCGATGGGATAGCTTACAGGTCGCTCGCTCGGAAGAACTCGCCGACAAACGACAGCTCGATCAAGCACAACAACGATTTGAAGTGGGCTTGATTGCGATTACCGATGTGCACGAAGCTCGCGCTGCTTACGATGCCAGTTTTGCGCAACGCCTCGCCGATGAAGGAAATCTCGCGGTTGCTTACGAACTGCTGGCAGTGCTCACCGGCCAAGCGCACGACAACTTATGGCCGTTGAGCAAGGAATTCCCCGTTATCGATCCGGTGCCGATGGATCGCGCCGAATGGGTAAAATTTTCGCTGGAAAATAATTGGTCGTTGAAAGCGGCGCTATATGCGATGGAGGCCGCTCAAGATAACGCCACGGCAAAGCGCTACGAACATGCACCCAAACTCAGCGGCAATTTGAGTTATGAAAAAACACGCGTCGATGGCACGCAAGACACGACACCGTCATCGCTTTTTAGTTTTCCGCCCGACTCCGATGCCACCACAAAAATCGCAATGCTGAAATTAACCGTGCCGATTTACAGCGGCGGTTACACCAGCTCGGCGCAACGTCAGGCTTACGAACAATACAACGTAGCGCTCGAACGCCGTGTAGAAGCAGAACGAAATGTTGTGCAAAGCACTCGTGCGCGCCACATTGCCGCCATCACCGACGTACAGCGCGTGCAGGCGCGTGGTCAATCGATCGTTTCCGCGCAAAGCGCTTTGGAGGCAACGCGCGCGGGTTATGAAGTCGGTACGCGCAATATCGTCGATGTGTTGCAGACGCAACGATCGTTTTTTTCATCGCAACGCGATTTCGCCGATGCGCGCTACGACTATGTCATCGACATGATGAAACTGAAACAGCAAGCCGGCACGTTAAGTCCGAAGGATATTAATGACTTGAACGAATGGCTGGTCCCGCCAGATTCGCCGAAGGCGAGCACATACCCCAGCGCACAGGAAAATTAATTCAATACGCGGGTGATTTCGGCGACGAGTTTGATCAATGCGCCGCGGTTGTCGTTAACGACTTTCAGTGCAGCGGCTCCGCAGCGATCGCGCATTTCATGATTTTCCGAAAACGCTATCAATTTTTCGCTTAGCTCATCGACATTCTGCACCGATGCCAGCGCGCCCGCCTGCTGTAGCAACGCGGAAATTTCCCGGAAATTGAAATCGCTGTTGCCCGTGATGATAGGCAGCCCCCACGCAGCCGGCTCCAACATATTGTGGCCGCCACGCGAGATCAGGCTGCCGCCGACAAACGCCATATCCACGCAGCCGAATAAATATTGCAGCTCGCCCATCGTATCGCCAAGCAATACGGCCGTATCCGCAGCAATGTTTTCCTTTGTCGAACGACGCACATAACTAAATTGATTGTTCTCTATTAATCCCGCGATTTCATTGAAACGCTCCGGATGACGGGGCACCAAAATCAATAGCGCGTCTGCGTACCGTTGCCGCAGCCGTTGATGCGCTTGCAGAATAATTTCTTCTTCACCGTCATGCGTGCTTGCTGCAATCCATACGATCGAGTGCTGAACATGCCATTCGCTTTTTGTTCGATGCGCACGCGCCATCACGTCTGCGTCGATAGAAATATCGAACTTGATACTGCCGGAAATTATCAGCCGAGGACGCGCCAATCCAAGCTCGATAAAGCGCTCGCCATCGATCGCATTCTGTGCAACCACCGTTGTCATTTCGTGCAGCATTGGAGCGGTCAGCGCACGCATGCGACGATATCCGCGTGCCGATTTTTCCGATAGTCGCGCATTCGCCAGAATCACTGGAATATTGCGCGCAGCGCACGCATGAATCGTATTCGGCCATAATTCAGTTTCGATGATCACCAGCAACTGTGGTTGCACGCGCGCAAGAAATCGCGTCAGGCAATCGGGTACGTCGTAAGGCGCATACACATGCACCACAGAATCGCCGAATAGCGCACGCACGCGCTCCGAACCTGTCGGCGTCATTGTGGTTATGGTGATGGCGCGATCGGGATAACGCCGTTGTAATTCGCGAATTAACGGCGTCGCGGCGATCGTTTCACCCACCGACACGGCGTGAATCCATATACCGTTCGGCTTAAATGCCTGCGAGTTGGCAATTGCATGGCCGATAAATCCGAATCGCTCCAAAATTCGCTCGCGATATGCCGGCGCCTTGCGGCCACGCCACCACAACCGCAACGCGATCATCGGTAAGGCACAGTAAAAAATAACGGTGTAGGCGTGACGGGCAAATGACAACGCTAAGCTCCAAATTGCAAAGCCGTTATTGGCTTTAAATTGACGGCGTATACTACGGCATCCCAGAGGCCCCACCAAACCGTGCGATATACTGCACCCTTCATTTTGCGGATGACTAAACGCGTGTTTTCTTTCGATGTCGATATTGCGATTTTCGGCGGTGGCATTGGCGGCTTGTGGCTGCTGAACCGTTTGCGCGCGCGCGGCTATAACGCAGTACTGTTCGAAACCCACGAGCTTGGCGGCGGGCAGAGCATCAACTCCCAGGGCATGATTCATGGCGGTATCAAGTACGCGCTGGGTGGTGCCTTAACCGGTTCATCCGAAGCCATTGCCGATATGCCCGATCATTGGCGGCGCTGTCTGCGCGGCGAGGGGGATGTCGATCTGCGCAACGTCAACGTTCTCAGCGAGCATTTTTATTTGTGGTCCACCGAAAATCTCACTTCGCGCCTGACCAGTTTTTTCGCCAGCAAAATGACCCGCGGCCGTGTGGAAAATATCGCGAAGGCCGATGCGCATCCGATTTTTCGCGATCCCGCCTTTCGGGGCAATCTGTATAAATTAATCGATGTTGTGCTGGATGTGCCGTCGCTCATCGCCAAACTCAGCGCTAATACACGCGGCTTTATTTATCACATCGATGAAAACAATATTGTTTTCGAAAAAAACGATGACGGCACTGTTGCCGGCGTAAGCGCTTATTGCGGTGAACAGGCAATTCGCTGTCATGCTCAACGATTTATTTTTAGCGCCGGTGCCGGCAACGAGGGATTGCTCGAAAAAATTGGCGCGAGCAAACCAGCGATGCAACTGCGGCCATTGCATCAGGGGTTAATGAAACATCGTTATCCGCATCCGTTATATGCACACTGCACGGGTGGAAACGCATCGCCTCGCCTCACGATCTCAAGCCATCCGCTGCGAGATGGTAATTGGGTGTGGTATCTCGGCGGCGACCTGGCAACAGAGGGCGTTGATCTCAGCGAGTCGCAATTAATCGAGGTCGCACAAAATGAAGTACGCTCTTTATTCCCGTGGGTAGATTTCGGCGAGACGGAATGGGCAACGCTACGCATCGACCGCGCCGAACCCAAACAAAAAGGCTTGGTAAAGCCCGATAAAGCATTCGCTGCATTCGCCGAAAATTCGGCAAATGTTATCGTCGCATGGCCAACCAAATTAACCCTCGCACCGAATATGGCGGACGCTGTGGAAGAATTGCTCGCCATAAAACCGCAAGCTGGCGCGCTGCCGGAGCAATGCAAGGCATTGCCATCACCACCGCTCGCCAAGCCCTGCTGGGAAAAATTATTTTGAGCGACATTCAATTAACCGAACGCCGCCGCTTTGGCAGCACCGACATTTATCTGAGCCCGCTGGGGCTCGGTACGGTCAAGCTTGGACGCAATCAAGGTGTGAAATACCCGCAGCAATTCGCGATTCCCGATAATCGCGCGGCGCGTGATTTGATCGACACAGCGAAAAATTTCGGTATTAATTTGATCGACACCGCACCTGCGTATGGCACCAGCGAAGAACGGCTCGGCGAATTACTACACGGTCAGCGTAAAGATTGGGTGATTTGCACAAAGGTCGGCGAAGAATTCGATGACGGCAAATCGCGCTTCGATTTCAGTGCGGCCCACATACGTTTTAGCATCGAGCGTAGCCTGCGGCGTCTGCGCACCGATTATCTGGATATCGTGCTTTTGCATTCCGATGGCAACGATCTCGATCTGCTCGCGCACGACGAATCGCTCGCCATGCTCGAACAATTAAAGAGAGAAGGGTCGCTGCGCGCTTTTGGTGTATCGACCAAAACCGTCGACGGTGGTATCGCGGCTGCAAAAGCGAGCGACGGTGTCATGGCGACGTACAACAGCGAATACATTGCCGAAAAACCAGTGCTGGATTATTGCGCTGCGCAACGCAAAGGTGCGCTGATTAAAAAAGCGTTTGCCTCGGGTCATATCGGCGATCCCGCGACGTCGCTGCGCTTTGTGCTCGATCATCCCGGCGTCAGCAGCGTCATCGTCGGCACAATTAATCCCGATCATCTACGCGCGAATGTCGCCGCAGCATTCAGGACGGATTCAGCTTCAGCTCACTAATCTCCATTTCAACAGCACTGCGCACAACGCAATGCTTAAGGAGATTGTGATGAAAACGCCCAAGCCGATTAGCCCAGCGACATCCATGTCCGCCTTCACCACATTAGCCATCGTGATGGCAAAAGGTGCTGAAGCCGAACAAAAACCAAAACGGGTCACAGTAGTCAAACACTCTCGCCACCATTCATCACCTTCTCCGCAGTCGAGGAATTCCAACATGTCGAGATCGCTTTTGATTGCAAGCTTCGTCAGCGCGGCATTATTTGCTGCAGGTTGCACCACCACTGATCCCGATACCGGTGATCGCAAGATGTCGCGCACGACGCGCGACGCCGGCATTGGCGCGGTAGCCGGTGCCGTATTAGGCGCCGCTACTTCGAGCGACAAAGACCGTGGGCGCGGCGCATTGACCGGTGCGGCCGTCGGCGGTGCGATTGGTGGAGTGATCGGTCACCGCGCCGATAAGCAGGAAGCGCAGCTTCGCGAAAAATTAGCGAATAGCGGCGTCGAGGTGCAACGTCAGGGAGACACGATTAATCTGGTCGTGCCCGGTGCGATCAGTTTCGCAACCAACAGTGCGCAACTCGCGCCCGATTTTTATGAATCTCTAAATAAAGTCGCGGTTTCTCTGAAAGAGTATCCCGACAGCAATGTTCAGATCATCGGCCACACCGACAGCACCGGCGCGGCAGCGTATAACCAGCAATTATCAGTCAATCGTGCCAACGCCGTGGTTATCTATTTGGGCGCCCAAGGCGTGTCTCAAGCACGTATGCAAGCGGTCGGCATGGCCTCCAGTCAACCGATCGCCGACAACAAAACCGCTGAGGGCCGCGCAAAAAATCGCCGCGTCGAAATCAAAATCATCCCCAGAGAAACGACCGAACGCTAATCTTCCGCAGGTTTGAATGGGCGACGCCGAGTATTCCGCGTCGCCTATTTTTCGCTCTGCCTCCATCTCGTTAAATCGTCCCGAATGCCGATGAAGGCGCGCCGTGCATTCCATGTCACTGAATTATCACTTGAGTACCCACCCCCGATCCTTACAATAGCCCGATCGCATTTAAAGGTCGGTCATCCGTGGAAAAAATTCTCGAACGCACTATGTACGCGTCGCGCTGGTTGCTGGCGCCCATCTATTTCGGTTTAAGCCTTGCGCTGCTGGCGCTCGGTATCAAATTCTTTCAAGAACTCATACATACCGCACCGCACATTCTGGAAATCACCGAAGCCGACATGGTGTTGAAGTTGCTGGCGTTGATCGATCTCGCGCTGGTAGGCGGTTTGCTGGTAATGGTGATGTTGTCGAGTTACGAAAACTTCGTGTCTCGTCTCGATATCGACGAAGGTGCCGAAAAACTCAGCTGGCTGGGCAAAATGGATGCCGCCAGTCTGAAGAATAAAGTCGCGTCATCGATCGTCGCCATTTCATCGATCCATCTGTTGCGTATCTTCATGGAGGCGCACCAGATCGATAACACCAAACTGCTTTGGTACGTCATCATCCACCTCACTTTCGTCGCGTCCGCAGTGGCAATGGGCATGCTCGATAAAGTAACGCGCCACTGATGGCGTGCATGCGGGTAATGCCATGTTAGCCATCGGTGAAAATTTACTGTTAGTGGTCGTCGCGCTACTACTGGTGTTATTGAATGGCTTTTTTGTCGCCGCCGAATTCGGTTTAGTCAAACTGCGCAATACGCGCGTGCGGGCGATCGCGAAGACACACGGCTGGCGCGGGCGCATTCTCGGACGCGTACACACGCAACTCGATACCTATCTCTCGGCATGCCAACTCGGCATCACACTCGCATCGCTCGGCCTCGGCTGGATTGGCGAGCCGGCATTTGCGCGTTTACTGGAACCACTGTTTTCCGCAGTCGGCATCGAAAGCGCAGAGCTGGTCCACGGCATTTCGTTTTTTCTGGCCTTCACCACGATTTCGTATCTGCATATCGTCGTCGGCGAACTTGCGCCGAAATCGATGGCCATTCGCAATCCCGAAATCGTTTCGCTCTGGACTGCAGCGCCGCTGTATGCGTTTTACTGGATCATGTATCCCGCGATATGGATGCTTAATCACAGCGCGATGAAACTGCTGAAATTGGTCGGACTGCGCGGCGATACCGATCATGAAGCGCATTATTCGGTCGAAGAATTGAAGCTGATTTTGCGCAGCGGCCGCTCCGACGATCAATTCACCAACAACGAGTGGCGAGTCCTTGCGCAGGCGCTGGATTTTCGCAATCTCGACGTGGCCGATCTGCTGCGCCCGTTTTCCGAAGCGGTGGTGCTGCAACAAACGCTATCGCTCGAACAAAATCTCGATCGCATCGCGCAGCATCGCTTCAGCCGCTATCCGTTGCTAGACGACAACGGGCATGTCATCGGCATCGTGCATTTGAAAGATCTATTTTTTGCAATGCATAAAGGCAAGCTGCCCGACGATCTCGCCGACATTTCACGGCCGGTACCGTTTGTTTCCGCGGATATGGCGGCTACCGAGTTGTTTCGCCGCTTTCAGCAAGGCGCGCCGCATTTTGCGATTTCGAATTATGAGGATGGCCGTCCACAGGGATTTCTGACGCTCGATAATTTGCTCGGTGCACTGGTCGGTGAAATTCGCGATGAATTCCGCCGCGGCAGCAACGAGTGGACGAAACTCGATGACGGTTCGCTGATGGGCAAAGGCAGCCTTCCGATTTTCACGCTGGAGCGCGCGCTCGGTGTCGATATTGAAAATGAAAACGCAGATACCGTTGCTGGTTTGGTGTTGTGGCGCTTAGGCGAGCTTCCCAAAGAGGGTCAGCGCATCGACTTCGAACAATTCGCCGTCGTGGTCAAAAAAATGGTCGGGCCGCGCATTTTGCTTGTGCGCGTTTATCCGCGAGAAGAAGGCAGCGATTGGGAAATCTGATCGCT
>CAMLJR010000045.1 GCA_946480345.1 uncultured Spongiibacteraceae bacterium | reverse complement strand
AGTTGCTGCGTGAGCATGGTGCTAAATGCGAATTGCTCATTGAGGATTTGTCCGATCCTGCCGCGATCGAGCGCATTGTCGCCGTCGCTGAAAAATTCGATGTCGGCCTCGTCGTCAGCAACGCCGGCTTTGGTTTGAAAGGCGAGTTCACCAGTCATTCGGCGGCGCAACTCGATGCAATGATGAATGTGAATGCGCGTGCGCCGATGCAGTTAATCCATGCACTGCTCCCGAAACTACGCGCGCGCAGCACGAGCGGCATCATCATCACCGGCTCGCAGGAAGGCGAATCGCCATTTCCGTGGTCCAGCGCTTATGCGGCAACCAAAGCATTTGTGCACGGTTTCGGTTTGAGTTTGTATGGCGAATTGCAGGGCACAGGCGTCGATGTACTGGTGCTGGCGCCGGGCTCAACCGATACCGAATCGCCCATTGCACAAGGTTTTAATCGCGACGATCTGTTGGGCCTGATGTCGCCGGACGAAGTGGCGCGACAGGCGCTAGTCAGTCTCGGTTCGAAACCACTGCATATTCCTGCTTGGTACAACAAATTAATGGTAGGAATGATGCGCGCATTGCCGCGTCGTTGGGCTATCGCGCTCGCCGGAAAGAGCATGGCGACATTTCTCGCAAAAAGCGGTCATCCGGTAAAAAGCTAATTCGTATTTCAATAAAACCAATTCGTGTTCACCACCGATAAATGACGTAGGGAAAGCAATGGGCAATACGATTCGCATCGAAGATCTTGCGCAACCGAAGTTAAATGAAGAGCAGCGCGCCGCACTCGCGTATGGCGAAACGCTGAACATCGATTTCAGCGAAGAAGCCATTTTAAATGCGGCGCGCGAACGTACGGGACTCGATGATTTCGGCAGCGATGATTTTCGCGAGCGTCTCGCCATTCTGCGGGAAGAGTGGGGTGGTAATACGTCTTCGTACGGTTTGAACCGTATGGTATTGCAGAGCTATCTGATTCGTTATGCAGCCAACCGCCTGCTGATTCGCGACACATTTAAACGGCATCCGGAAATCCACGATGAAAAAATCGAGCAGCCGATTATCGTGCTCGGATTGCCGCGTTCGGGTACCACGCATCTGGTGAACCTGTTGGCGGCGGATCAACGGTTTCATTCGCTGCCGTTATGGGAGTCGTACGAGCCGGTACCGAATCCGAACGAACAGCCGTTGCCCGACGGTACCGATCCGCGTTATGCGCGTTGCGCGGATGCGTGGGAGCGCATGCAGCAGGGCATGCCGTTGCTCGCCGCGATGCATCCGATGAATCCTGAGCATATCCACGAAGAACTCGAATTGATGGGGCCGGATTTTGCGTCGTACAACTTCGAATGGTTGTCGATGTCCGAGCGCTGGCGCGATCACTACTACAACACCGACCAAACGCCGCATTACGAATACATGCGCGATGTGTTGAAACTGCTGCAATGGCAGCGCGGCACGAACAAACGCTGGGTGCTGAAATGCCCGCAGCATCTGGAACAAATTCCTGTTTTGATGAAAGTATTTCCGGATGCGACGGTAGCGATTACGCATCGCGATCCGGTCGCGGTAATTCAATCCGCGGTGACGATGGTGGCGTATGGCGAACGCATGCGTCACAAAACCATCGATATGAAATACATCGTCAATTACTGGTCCGATCGCATCGAGCATTTGCTGCGTGCTTGCGTGAACGATCGTGCGGTGGCTCCCGTTAACAAGAGCGTCGATGTGTTGTTCCATGAATTCATGGCGAACGATATGGCAATCGTCGAGCAGATTTATGCGAAGGCCGGCTTGGAATTCAATGCAACAGCACGCGCGCAGATCGATCAATTCGTCAAGGATCATCCGCGCGGCAAAGAAGGGCGCGTCATTTACGATTTGAAAAATGATTTTGGTGTCGATCCGGCCGTTCTGCGACAACGCTTCAAATTCTATTTCGATCAGTTTCCCGTTCGCGCGGAAAACTAGCTGCGAAAAATCAGGTTAAAAAATAATTAGAAAACTCATCGCTGACAATTCATCGGCGAATCAGCAGAGGAAAAATCATGTCGTCGCATAACCCGCAAGATACCGCCGCTGACAAACAAGCGGCGCCATCGATTCCTATTTGGAACAGTTATATCGATTCGTTACGCGATCTCGCGCCAAAAATGCTGAATAAATTACCGAGCGAGATGCGCGCCGATCCGCAGATTCAAATGGAAGTCGTGCGCTTGATGCTTTCTGCCGTCGCGTCGACGAGTCTCGAAGCGATCGGCGGCAATGGCGACCATCCGGTGTTTCTGCCTTCGCTCAATGAAGTGATCACGATTTTCCAACCCAATGCCGATACGCTTTATAAAAAGGCTCAAATTACGCCGGGCGGCACTTATCGACTGCGCGGGCGAGTGGGTTCGCTGCGAATTGCGAAAATCGGTGCGATGTCGCCAAGGGGGCCGAATGGCGAAATGCGCGCGACGGCTTATTTCGATCTGAACACGCTGAGTACGGATAAAGACGGTAATTTCGATGTGCTGCTGAGCCCGTCGCGGCCTGCGAATTACAGCGGCGATTGGTGGCCGCTGGCGCCACACGCCGATACTGTGTTGTTGCGTCAGGTGGCTTACGATTGGGCGACCGAAATTGATCCGGTTATTTCGATCGAGCGCGTCGATGCACCCGTTACTCGTCCGCGTCCTTCTGCGACGGAGTTGGAACAACGCTACCAGCAACTGATCGGAACCACCGATTACTCCGCGTTATTGCTGATCGATCATGTCGTGCAGTTGCAGCGCGAAGGTTTCGTCAACAAATTCAAAATATGGGATGTTGTTGCGACGCACGGCGGCTTGTTCGGTCAGTTTTATTACGAGTGTGTTTACGATTTGCAAGATGATGAAGCACTGCTTATCGAAGCGGACTATCCGAAGGTGTGTGAGTACGCATCGCTGATACTGACCAATTCCATTTTTGAAACGACCGATTGGGTTAACAACCACAGCAGCTTGAATGGCGCGCAATGGCATGTAACCGCTGACGGCAAATTGTGGATCGTCGTGTCTGCGAAAGATCCCGGCATACAAAACTGGCTCGACACTGCCGGCTATCCGCTCGGTGTAGTACAGGGGCGCTGGACCGAATGCGATTCGACGCCATTGCCGAACGCTCGCGTGGTGAAGTTAGTCGATGTAACAAAATTGGTCCCGGCCGATCTTCCAAAAATAACTGCGCAGCAACGCGAGCGAATCGTACGCGATCGTCGTGCGCACTATCAGCAGCGTGTGCACTGGTAATCTGGATCGAAAATCGCATTTGAAAATACCTGAACACGTTTCGTTAAAGGATCACAACAAATGGCAACCTGGCCAAATTTAAATTACGACTACAAGGGCGCGCATGTGCTCGTCACGGGTGGTTCGAATGGTATTGGCGCCGGTATCGCAGCGGCCTATCTTGCGGCCGGTGCCAATGTCACGATTACCGGCACGCGCGCTAATGCTGCCGATTACGACAGCGATCTGAGTGGCTATCGCTATCTGCCATTGCAATTGACCGATAACGCGCAAATCGATGCGGTCGCGGCGGCATTGCCGAAGCTCGATATTCTGGTGAATAACGCCGGCGGCAATTTCGTCGCGGAAAACGAATACGAGCCGGAAACATTCGAGAAATCGATACAGGTAAATTTGCTCAGCGCCTATCGCATGGCGCATGCGTGTTTGCCGAAACTTGCTCAAAGCCAATTACCCGGTGGCGCCAGTGTTATCGGCCTTGCATCGATGACATCGTATTTCGGTGTTGAAGTTGTGCCGGGTTATGGCGCCGCCAAAGCCGGTCTTGTGCAATTGACCAAAACGTTGTCGATCGCGTGGGCAAAACACAATATTCGCGTTAATTCCATCGCGGCTGGTCTTATCGACAGCAACATGACCGGGCCCGCGCTGGCAGTGCCGGAATTCAACGCTGCAGTCATCGCGCGTACTCCACAAAAACGCACCGGCACGCCACAGGATATTGCCGGTGCGGTATTGTTTCTCACCAGTAGCGGTGCTGCCTTTATTACTGGTCAGACATTGCCGGTCGACGGCGGTTATTCAATATTCGGTTAACAGCCGTTTGGTGAAAGCATGAAATTCTGGCAAGCGCTCACCTGGATGGAACCCGAGCAAATGCTCGAAGTGGCGAAATTTGCGGAAGAGGTCGGTTTCGAGGGCGTTTTTCTCGGCGATCACGGTGTATTTCCGCAAGACGTTAAAACGCCGTATCCGTATTCGACCGACGGTAAACCGCCGATGACATCGGACTCGTGGTATCCGGATTGTTGGGTAAGCATCGCCGCGATGGCTGCCGTGACGCAGCGCTTGAAGTTTTCCGTTTCGATTTATGTGTTGCCGCTGCGCAATGTATTCGAAGTCGCGCGTGCAACCGGCTCGCTCGATATTTTCAGTAACGGTCGATTCGTCTTCGGTGTAGGCGCCGGCTGGATGAAAGACGAGTTCGATATTTACGGTGTCGATTTCCACACGCGCGGCAAACGCATGGACGACATGATCGCGATTCTGCGCAAATGCTGGCAGGGCGGTTGGGTCGAACATCACAGCGAGTTTTACGATTTTCCTGCCTTGCAGATTTCGCCGGCGCCGGGCCGACAAATTCCGATTTATGTGGGTGGTGCAAATTCTGCCGCATTGAAACGTGCGGCGCGTAATGACGGTTGGATCGGTGCAGGCAATACGCCGGAGGAAGTACCCGCGCTGCTCGAAGAAATTGCACGGTATCGCAGGGAATGCGGACGCGAACATCTGCCATTCGAAACTATCATCGGTTTAAAAACACCGCCGGTTGTTGATACGTTCAAGCGACTCGAGGGGCTCGGCATGACAGCGAGTGCGAGCTACCCATTCCTGTTTTCTCTCGGTAAAACATCGACGCTCGATCAGAAGAAAAAAGTGATGGAGCAATTTGCCGAAAATATTATTCGACACTGTAAATAATCCGCGCGCAGGTGATGAAGATGACAAACAACAAAGTGACAAACGACCCGTTGTATAAAAGTCTCGGTTTGCCGCCGATCGATCAGATCGGATTTGTCGTGCGTGATCTCGATGCATGGGTTGCACGGTATGAACCGATGTTTGGGCCGTTTACTTTTATCGATGGTTCTGTGCAGCAGGCGGATTATCGCGGTCGCAAGGCCGATGTATCGATGCGTATCGGTTTCGGGCGCAGCGGCAATCTGGAAATCGAATTCATCGAATGCACCGCCGGCGAAAGCCCCCATATGGAGTTTATTAAAAGCGGCAGGGAAGGCATGCATCATGTGCGCTTTCGTGTCGATGACTGCGCGGCATGGATTAAAAAAATGGAGGCGTTTGGTTATCGCTCGGTGTGGCACAAAGTCTGGACTGAAGATACCGAGTTCGTTTACATGGAGCGTGAGGGCGATCCCACCTTTATCGAATTTTTACAGATGCCTGCGGCGCCCGCCGAAATGTAGCGCAGGCATTGGCGCGAGTACTGCCCGACCGTTGCATAAAGCGTGCGATTATAGAAAAAACTCGCGTACAGGCTCGTTCGTTCGCGTCATTCACGCAGTGTTCATCTACAGGCGTGTTAAGTGCATGTAAACGTTCGAGAGAGTTATCATGCGAATTATCCGCTACTGCTTCATCGCGACATGTCTGGCGTTCGGCGCGATCAACCCTGCTTCTGCGCGCGTCAGTATCGACCTCCATTTATCGTTATTCCCAGAGTTGGTTCCAGTACCCGGTTATCCGGTGTATTACGCTCCAGCAATTGACTCAAATTATTTCTTTTACGACGGCCGCTATTGGCTATTCGACGGTGACGATTGGTACGAAAGCGCTTGGTATAACGGCCCCTGGGAATATGTAGAACGCGACTATGTGCCGTTATATGTGTTGCGGGTTCCCGTGCGGTATTACCGGCGGCCGCCGCCATATTTCCATGGCTGGTATTACGACGCGCCCCCGCGTTGGGGTCATCGCTGGGGGCCGGAGTGGGAGCGGCGCCACCGCGGATGGGATCAATGGGATCGGAGGCGAACACCAGCCCTGGCGCCCCTTCCAACATATCAGCGTCGATATTCCGGCGACCGATATCCAGACCGTGAAAAACAGCGCCACATTCACGAGCGCAATTATCAACAGCCATCGCGTGCTGCCGATGAGCGACGGGAGATCGATCGACCGGAACGAGTGCGTGAGCCCGATCGGTCGGATCGTCGCGATCATATAAATCAGCATCCGAATGAAGTGCGCCGCGTGATACCGCGACCGCAGGACGATCGGGACGATAATTCCGCGTCAACTAAACATGAACGCAACCAGCGTTTTGATGATAAGCGCGAGCTGCGGGAGCGTCCGCATCCGCAATCTCAGATGCAGGACAATAGAACGCAGAAAATGGAAGGCCGCGGCCAACCGAACCGCCAAGGCGGACGAGAACAGATGCGGGACAGTGGTAACCGTAATGATCAATCCGATCGCGGAGAGGGCAAGCGATAGCTTCGGCTATTTCATTATTGGTTGGCTTCGAGACTAAGCATTTACGGCCTTGGCAGTTTGCACCACCGTTGTACGGAGGGGCGCTGCCATTGACGTTGTGCATAATCGGCCAGTTTTTTCGGGACGACATCGCCCGCGAAAATTAAGCGATTGAGCATCAGCGCCAGATCGGCATCGGCAATGCACCACTCATCAAACAAATTTGCGGAATTGGTTTTCAACAGCAGATCGGCGGCGCGAAATAATTTGTCCGCGGAAGCTTGTCCAGCGGTTGTCAGTGGCGGCTTTTTAGCGCCGAGAAAAATAACCCCGGTACCGCGTTCCTCGCGAATCGGCATTAAGTCACTACGTAACCACGCTTGGACTTCGCGCGCGACTGCACGCTGCTGAATCGCTTGCGGATAGATGCGTGGATATTGCGGTGCCGGAAATGCTTCCTCGATGTATTCATCGATTGCAGACGATTCGACCAGCGTGAATTGATCGTGCACCAATGTCGGAATACGGGCGGTCAAAGAAATATTTTGATACGAAGGCTGCTGATTTTCGCCAGCATCGAGATCGATCGTTTTGGTCGCAAACGGCAAACCTTTTTCGGTCAGTGCGACAAACGCAGAAAAAGCATACGGGCTCGCGAATTCGGCGTCGGTGTACAGCGTCAATTGTTGCGGCATGGCTTCCTCCTGAAAATCTGACCGAAATTACTGTCTTCAATATTTCCTCAAACGATCCAGGGGCCGGCCGCTTGGCGACCTTTTTCGTTGAAGGTTAAGCGAGAGATTTGTTCCTTTACTTATTGTTTATCCATAGCTTTTAGCTCCCACTCTACGAGCCCACTGGAGGGTGGGAGCTAAGAAATCACTTTAACTTCGGTACATTGATGCCCGCCAGATCGGAGGCGAAGTTCAGCAGTGCCGAGAAGTCCTTGGAGGCGTATTTGCTGGCGCGTGCCGCGCCGTAAGCCGAATAGGCTGCTGCACCAACAGGGACGGCCATGCGGTTTTCAGCTGCTGCATTCAAAACCAGGCCCATGTCTTTGAAAGCCAAGTCAATTGTGAATCCTGGCTCGATGTCGCCGGCCAGTGCTTTGCTCGCCATTGCTACCTGGAACTGACCGTTAGTGGCGGTGGTGGAGCCCGTCACGGCTTTCATCGTTTCCACATCCAAACCGAGCTTGGTGCCGAGCACGATCGCCTCGGAGCAGACCTGCGTGATGGTCAGCAGCATGAAGTTGTTGATGACTTTCATGCGCGTACCCATACCGACCTTGCCGCAGCGATTGATCGAAGTTCCCATTGCATTCAACAACGGATCGATGCGCTGGTAAGTTGCGTCGTCATTAACGCCCACCATGAATAACGATTCGCCTTTGATCGCATGCATCACGAGGCGACCAACTGGAGTGTCGGCAAACGCGATGCCCTTTTCGGCGCAAGCAGCAGCCACTTTGTCGGTACCGGCGGGATCAATCGTGCTCATATCCATCAACACCGCGTTTTTCTTAATGTGCTTCAGCACACCGTCATCACCGAGCACGACAGTTTCGACGTGGCGCGTGGCGGGTAGCATCGTTACGACAACTTCGGCGTCTTTGACCGCATCGGCAATCGAAGTACCGGCGCGTGCGCCGAGTTGCGCGAGTGTTTCGATCTTGCTTTTGTCCATGTCGAAACCGACCACGTCGAAGCCTTTACGCACTAGATTCGATGCCATCGGCAGACCCATCGCGCCGAGACCAATAAAGCCGACTTTGATTGTCATAGCTGCTACTCCAGAATTTTGAATTCAACTTGAAACGAATTTGCGGGGCTGATCAATATGTTATTGATAAGGAATGCGCGGCGAATTGCAGCATGTTTTTCCGCGGCCGGTCAACGTCGCGAGCGACAAGCCCAGTTTGAACGGCTAAGTACTTATTGCTAAAGTACCCGCCGCCGCGAATCGCCCGCCATGGGTGAGGCATTTACCAATTCTTGCATCGTAATTTGAGTTCAGCATTCGCGTTACCCCGCTCATAACGTGAAACTCCGCTGCCCAGAACAAGCTCTTGAGAAGAATTTATGTCAGGTCCGTTAGAAGGCGTACGTATTGTCGATATGACATCGGTATTAATGGGACCATTCGCGTCGCTGATGTTGGGCGACATGGGTGCAGACATCATCAAGGTTGAAGCACCCGCCGGCGATATCACCCGACAGATCGGTCCACAGCCAGATAGCGGCATGGGCCCGCATTTCATGCATAACAATCGCAACAAGCGCAGCATCGTGCTCGACCTGAAAAAGGCAGCAGGCAAGGCTGCATTGTTGAAGCTGTGTGAAACCGCCGACGTGCTGATGTACAACGTGCGCCCGCAAGCGATGGCCCGACTTGGCCTTGGTTACGAAGTTATCGCGCAAGTGAATCCGCGCATTATTTACGTCGGTGCATTTGGTTTCGATCAACAGGGTCCGTATGCGGCAAAGCCGGCGTATGACGATCTGATTCAAGGCTCGGTTGGCGTGCCGTCGTTAGTCAAACGCGCGGGCAGCGATGTGCCGCGCTATGTGCCGACCAATTTTGCCGACCGTGCGGTCGGGCAGCGCATGGCGGTCTCGATCGCAGCGGCGCTTTACTGCCGTGAAAAAACCGGCAAAGGGCAGGCGATCGAAGTGCCGATGTTCGAAACGATGATCGAATTCGTGATGGGCGATCATCTGTCCGGGCTGACCTACGAACCCGCAGCGGGACCTTCAGGTTATCCCCGTTTGCTCGCACATGAGCGCAAGCCGTATGCAACAGCCGATGGCCATATCTGCGCCGTCGTCTACAACGATAAGCACTGGCAGAGTTTCCTCACGCTGATCGGTCGCGGTGAAATGTTTACCGATGACGTGCGCTTTTCGAGCATGAGTCATCGCACCAAGCACATCAACGAAGTGTACGGTTTCCTCGCCGATATTCTGAAAACGCGCACCACGGCCGAATGGCTCGATCTGTTGAATACTGCCGACATTCCGGTGATGCCCATGCATTCGGTCGAGTCGCTGCTCGAAGATCCGCATTTGCAGGCGATCGATTTTTTCAAGCATGTCGATCATCCGACGCTCGGCAAAGTTCGCATGATGAGCATTCCTACACGCTGGTCCGAATCCAAACTCACCGTGCGTCGCCATGCTCCTGAACTCGGCGAACAAAGCGTCGAGATTTTGCGCGAAGCGGGTTACGACGATGCCGCCATCAAGCAAATGCTCAGCGACCAAGTGGCGTATCAGAATCCCGGCAAACAGTAATCGTTCGCCGGCCGGAAGCCTTCAAAAAGTAACGAGCCTTGTTTTCGACAATTACCGGCCAGCAATGACGGGCCACCGATTAAAAACCGGCAATTGAGCAATCGGCTGCGTAGAGCAGCCGATTTTCCGCAGTAAAACTCAGTATCGATGAAGAAGAGTGTCCATGATTGAATCCCTTCCTCTAGCCACCATTCCCGCCGAGGACGAAGCACTGCGTGCGTCGGTCCAGGCATTTCTGAAAGAAGCTCTCGCCGATGTGCCGCCGGAAGTTCGCGCGCGCTCGTGGATGGGTTATGACGCCGATTTCAGCCGCAAGCTTGCCGCACACGGCTGGCTTGGCCTCACCCTGCCGACAGAGTACGGCGGTGGCGGACGCAGTTCATTCAGCCGTTATGTCGTCGTGGAGGAATTACTTGCCGTCGGCGCGCCGGTATCCGCACATTGGATTGCCGATCGCCAGAGCGGTCCGTTGCTGCTCAAATACGGCACTGAAGCGCAGAAGCAGTTTTATCTGCCGCGTATTTGCAAAGGCGAGGCATTTTTCTGCATCGGAATGAGCGAACCCAACGCCGGTTCCGACTTGGCGAGCGTTTCGACGCGCGCCGTTAAAACCGACAAAGGCTGGGAGCTCAGCGGCCAAAAAATCTGGACCACGAACGCTTACCGCTCGCACTTCATGATCGCGTTGGTCAGAACGTCGGGCGAACCCGGCGATCGACAAAAAGGGTTGTCGCAGGTCATCGTCGATATGTCGCTGCCGGGCATTACGATTCGTCCGATTCGCGATCTCTCGGGCGACGAGCATTTCTGCGAAGTGTTTTTCGACAAAGTGCAGCTCGGCGACGATGCGCTGATCGGCTCCGAAGGTCAGGGTTGGGAGCAGGTTACCGCCGAACTCGCGTTCGAGCGCAGCGGACCGGAGCGTATTTATTCGAGCATGGTGTTGATGGAAGAGTGGGCAAACTTTTTGCGCGCCGATCCGAAAGTCAACGCGGCATCGGCAACGTTACTCGGCCGTCTGATCAGTGAATTGACGGTATTGCGCTCGATGGCGATTTCGGTGGCGCAAAAACTCGCGAACGGTCAGAGCCCGATCGTCGAAGCTGCGCTCGTGAAAGATCTCGGTACTGAATTCGAACAGCAATTGCCGTTGCTCGTTGCCGATGCGCTCGCGGCTGATCCGGATCGCGCGGTACCGCCGCCGTTACTGAAAACACTCGCTTATGTCACCCAATTTTCGCCGTCGTTTTCATTGCGCGGCGGTACCCGAGAAATTCTGCGCGGCATGATTGCGCGCGGACTCGGGCTGCGCTGAGGAGAACCGTCATGCAAGAGATGTTTTTTGATGCAATGGAACAACTGCTCGCGGGCTATTGCACGCCGGCCGAAGTACGCAAGATCGAACACGCCGGTTCGGGCGAAGCGTTGTGGAGCGAGCTGCAGGCATCGGGTTTTATCGATGCGCTGGTCTCCGAAGAAATGGGCGGCTCCGGTCTCACTTTGACCGATGTATTTCCGATCGCGTTCGTCAGCGGTCGTCACGCATTGCCGTTGCCATTGGCACACACGATGTTTGTACGCGGTGTATTCGCGGCGGCAGGCACGGCTTTGCCGGACGGTGCGATTGCAATCGCCAGCGAATCGACACAGGCATCCAATGGCGCAATGACCTGCATGCAGGTGCCATTCGGTCGCGTTGCCCAATGGGTGCTGGTGAGCCGCGGCGATATGGCTTATTTGCTGTCGACTGCTTCCGCCCAAGTGACCGCATCGGGCGGCAATGGCAGCGTCGATGCTGATTTCGTATGGTCATCGATTCCCGCCGATGCGATCAGCCTCAGCGGCTCGACCGATTGGCGCATGATCGGCGCGTGCGTGACGGCAGCGCTGTTGGCCGGCGCACAAGAGCGTGTATTCGAGATCACATTGAATTACGCGAACGAACGCTCGCAATTCGGTAAACCGATTTCAAAATTCCAGGCGATTCAGCAGCAACTCAGCGTGATGGCGGAGCAAGTGTTTGCCGCAAAAATGGCCGCGCAAATCGGCTTCGATGGCGATTCGATTATGCCGTCACGGTTGAAAGTCGCCGTCGCGAAAGCACGCGCCAGTCAGGCTGCGCCGCAGGTGGGCGCAACCGGTCACGCGGTGCATGGCGGCATGGGTTTTACCGAGGAATACGATTTGCAGCTGTACACGCGCCGCTTGCACGAATGGCGTATCGCGTATGGCTCCGAAGCATTCTGGAACCGCGAGCTCGGCACTGAATTACTGCAAAAATCCGATACGCGCGCGATCGATTTCATCCGCGAAGCGGTGATGGCTTAGGGCGAAGCAGCGATGGCGTAAGACGAAGCCATCAGGGTTTAAACCCCATCATGCTTTACAACGAAATACGGCCTGACACCGTGCGGTGCAGGCACAGACCAGGAGTCGAACGATGGAAAAGTTTTTGAAAATCGAGCGCGAAGGCGCCGTCGTGATATTGACGATGAATCAGCCGGACACGCGCAATGTGTTGACTGGAAATACCGCTGTCGATGAAATCGTCGCGGCGTGCGACGACATCACGAAAGATAAAACCGTGCGTGCGGTAATTCTCACCGGCGCGGGTCCGATCTTCTCGGCGGGCGGCAACCTGAGAGATATGCAGCGCTATTTCGCTGACGATCTCGACATCATCGCGATTCGTGCCGAATATCAGCAGGGCATTCAGCGTATTCCGTTGGCGTTATACAACCTCGAAGTGCCGACGATTGCTGCAGTCAATGGCGGTGCAATTGGCGCCGGCTGCGATCTCGCGTGTATGTGCGACATTCGTATTGCTGCCGAAAAAGCATATTTCGCCGAATCGTTCATCAAAGTTGGTTTGATTCCCGGCGACGGCGGAGCATGGCTGTTGCCGCGCATCGTCGGTGCATCGCGTGCAGCGGAAATGTCGTTCACCGGCGATGCGGTTTCCGCTGAAGACGCAGTGAGCTACGGTTTGGTCTCGCGTGTTGTACCTGCCGAAAACCTGCTGGACGAAGCCAAGAAGCTCGCGCAACGCATCGCTGCGAATCCAGGAGCGACATTACGGATTACCAAGCGCTTGCTGCGCGAATCCGAACACTCGCGATTGGATTCATTGCTGGAAATGTCTGCTGGTTTTCAGGCACTGGCGCATACAACGCCGCAGCATAAAGAAGCCGTTACAGCGTTTCTTGAAAAACGCACGCCGGTATTCAAGGATTAATTCGCTGGGCAGCGCGATGCAATTGGGTTGCGCTGCCATTCCAACAATAATTACGTTTTCGTCGTAATTATTTTCGCGCTTTATCGTCCCCTCAACGCGTATTAATATCCCCAAGCTGTTGTTATCTTCTAATCGATATTCAGTGATTCTGGTCGTTAACCATGGGTTGTGTTGTTCTATCGATTTTTTAAAGAGTCGCTGAAACATGAGTACAGAACGGACAAAAAAACCCACAAAACCGGCTTCCGCCAAGGCGAAAGTCATCAAGGTGGCCAATCCAAAGAATTCCAGTTCCGGCCGGCCGGCGCGTTTGTCGCGCCAGGCGGTTCTCGATAAATCAATCGAATTGCTCGACAAGGGCAGCGTCGATTCATTCACGCTGGCAAAAGTTGCGCAAGGGCTCGATACCGTATCGATGGCTCTATACAACTATTTCCCTAGTCGCGCGGATTTATTGAAGGCAGTGGCGGACCATATTTCTCTGCAATTCAAAATGCCGAAAATTAAAGCCGATCAAACCTGGCAGGAAACATTGCGTACCTGGTTGTGGGCTTTCAAAAAACACGCCGAACGTTATCCGGTAATTTTCAAAGTGATGGGGGTCGATGGTCAGACTTCCGCAGGTTGGCTGCGCGTGACGGTGACCGTCGGCAAAACGCTGCAAGCGGAAGGCATGGAAGGCCCTAAATTGGCAATGAACACATGGTTGTTTTGCAGTAATGCAATCGCGCTAGTTCAAGCCGAGTTAATGGCGCGTAATTATCGAGCGCCATTTTCCCTCGCGCACCTTGATGAGCTGGAGCCGGACGAGCAAAATTTCTTTCTGATGATTCGTCAGCATCACACCAATATTTCGACTAGCCATTTACTCGAAGAAGGTTTTAATCAGCTGATTCGCAATCTCGAATTCGAACTGCAGGAAATTGCACAACAGAAAGCCTCAAGCCGAAAAAAAGCGTAATGCCGCATAGAGCGCCATGCCCACGGTAATCATCAGCATCATGTGTCGGGTATAGAAAAAAATAATACCGGCGACAATGCTGGCCGCCAATTTAGGATTGGTAAGTGGGTTAATCGATGCCGGCGTTAATACATGATTGAACGTTACCATCGACGGTAAAATCAGAGCCGTCAATGTAGCAGCCGGTGCGAAACGCAGCGCTCGCTGAATGCCCGGTGAGATATTTACCGTCGTTCCTGTCATTAAAAACAAACTGCGTGTGACGATAGTGATGAGCGTCATGCAGCCGATGATGATCCATACGTCCATTTCAGCGCTCATGATTTTCCCCCAGCCTCGGTTTTGGTGGAGTGGGCGGTAAATACCGATCGATAAAAACGCCGACTATTGTTGCCGCCAATACGGCTGCAACGATATTTAACCGGTATGGCCAATCCAATCCGATCAGGCACACAGCGCCTGCAACCAGCACGGCGATGGCACCCGCACGATCGGCCAGCAATGGAATGGTGATTGCGAGTAACGCCAGTGTGCCGGCGAAACCTATATCCCACTCATCGGGAATGCTCTGGCCAAACAAAACTCCGCAGATCGATGCAATTTGCCAAAAAAACCAATTGCACAATGCGACGCCAAAAAAATATCCCTCGTGCTCGTCGATATTTTCCGGCGTTGTCGGGTGCTGCGCGCCGTAGCGCTTGGAAAACAGCACATAGGCAACATCACCATTTAAATATCCGAGTGCAATGCGCCGCCAAAGCGGCAATTTACCGAAGCGCGGCTGCATGCCGGCGCTGAAAATTGTGAATCGCAGATTGACCGAAATTGCAGAGAAGAAAATCGTCCACATTGGCATATGCGCGGCTATCAGCGGCAATGCCGCGAGCTGAGACGAAGCCGCATAAACCAATAGAGTCATCGAAATGGCGGCGGCGGGGGGCAGCACTTTTGCCATTGCTATGCCGGTTACAAAGGCGTACGCAGCGAATGGAAGCACCAGCGGCATCATCGTTTTAACGCCATCGCGAAATGCAATGCGCGCTGTGGAATTCGATGAATGCTGTCTCAACGGGAAGGCTCTTTTGTCTGATTTTGAGAAATTTTTATTCCGGCGCGCCGCGCTGGAGCTTCTCGGCTATGCAGCCAGAATAAAGGTCGCGCTTGGACGATGTCAAAAAACCACGTGAAATATCTGCGTATTTGTCTTCTTCTGTGCATTGAAAATCCGCTTGTGTGCTAAATAACTTATGTCTAAGATAAGTCCGCCAAGCAATCAGCGGCGCGCCGGCGCTCATGCTTTCTACCCGTAGAGGAAGATCATGCCAAACGATAACAAGCAGTTTTCTCTGGTCGATGACGCACAACGTCAGCTCCCAATTCAACAGCATGAGCAATTGCAGAAAGTTATTGCTGCGCTCGATGTACCTACCGCGCTGATGACGTTAATTCATCTGACTCGCGACGAGTCGTTTCTCGATCGTTTCCAGCCGCACTTACGCTCCCCGATGGAAGGCCCCAGCGAAATACCTGCCGCGCTCGATGCGGAACTGCGTTCGCGCTTGTTCGAGGTTTTGGTGAGCGATGTCCCGGTCCACACCGAACCACTGACGCAGGATTTGTTTATCAAAATGGCATCGATCAGCGTTGGCGAACCGGTAACTGAAGAGTTTGTGCCGTTGTTGTTAGAGCAGATGGGTTTCGAAAAGCCGATGCCGCGCAAAGAGATTCCGAATCGTCCACTGCCTTCGACTGATTTCAATGTGTTGGTTATCGGCGCCGGGCTGACGGGGCTGCTGGCCGGCATCAAATTGCGCGAGGCGGGATACAACTATCGAATTATCGAGAAAAACCCGGATATCGGCGGCACATGGTTTGAAAACGTGTATCCCGGTGTCGGTGTCGATACGCCAAGCCATTTCTATTCGTATTCGTTCGCGCAAAATCCGAATTGGAGTGACTACCATCCGAAAGGTAACGAGATGCAGCAGTATCTGCTCGCAGTTACCGATCATTTCAAACTGCGCAGCGACATCACGTTTGAAACCAAAGTCATTTCGTGCATTTTCAATGAAGACTCGGGTAAGTGGCGCGTGACGGTGCAAGGCCCGAACGGCGAACAGGTGATCGAGGCGAATGCCGTGATCAACGCGCACGGCCCGGTGAATCGCTGGTCGTGGCCGAAGCTGCCGGGCTTCGATTCGTTTAAAGGTGTGAAAATGCACACTGCCGGCTGGGATCCGAAAGTCGATATCACCGGCAAGCGCGTTGCGCTGATCGGCACCGGCGCGAGTGCAGGACAGTTGGGGCCCGCAATTGCCGACAAAGTGGGGCATCTGACGGTTTACCAGCGTTCGAAGCATTGGGTGCTGTACAACCCTGCCTATGCAGCGAAAGTATCGGAAGAAACAAAATGGGCGCTGCGGCATATTCCGTTCTTCGCCGAGTGGTTCCGCTTCCGCGCGTATTGGTTTGGCTCGGACGGTTTGTATCCGAATGTAAAAATCGATCCGGAATGGCCGCACCAGGATCGCTCGATTTCCGCGCGCAACGACATGATTCGCAATTACTGTCTGAGCCACATGAATCAGGTGCTCGACGGTCGCCCCGATCTGATCGAAAAATTGACGCCCGATTTCCCGGTATTCAGCAAACGCATCGTGCTTGATGGCGGCTGGCTGGCGATGATGCGCCGCGACAACGTATCGCTTGAAGCGGAAGCGATCGAATGCGTCACCGAAGATTCGATTATGTTGCGCGACGGTCGCAAAGTGCCGACCGACATCATCGTCTGCGCGACGGGTTTCGATATCGCAAAGATGACCGGTGGCATGACCATTGTGGGGCGCGACGGTCGCGATCTGGGTCAGGAGTGGGGTGAGGACGATCCGCGTGCGTATCTGGGCGTGACCGTGCCGGGTTATCCGAATTTCTTTCTCACGGTCGGCCCTAACAGCGCACCGAACCACGCGGCGGGGCAAAATCTGATTTCCGAAACGCAGATCAATTACATCATCGAATGCCTTGATCTGATGGTAAAAAATCATGCGCGCACGATGGAGCCCACCCACGAAGCATTCGTCGCATTCAACGATCAAATCGATCGCGATCTGGAGGGCCTGGTTTGGACGCATCCGAAAGCGCGTAGCTATTATCGGAATGCAAAAGGGCGCGTATTCCTGTCCAACCCTTACCGTCTGGTCGATTATTGGAACATGACGCGTGCTCCAAACGCGGATCACTACACTATCAAATAATTTATAAACAATGACTTATAAGTTAAACATCAAGTAAAGAGGAGGTTGATTATGTCTGCCGATCTCGCCGCAGCAATGAGACCGTTCGCGGAGCCGATTATTTACGATAACGTCTACACCGACGATCAATACCGTCGCCTTATCGAAGCGGTGCGTCGCGAGGGACCATGGGAGTTGGTTCTGGCGCAGCATTTCGCGTCCGCCGAAGAGCTTATTGCGACTATGTCCGGGATGATTCCTGAGGGCGTGACGCCGACCTTCGATATGTTCGTGACGGCGGTGTTTCGGGGTTATCTGGCCATGAATGGCGCGTGCCTGTACCCCGAGCTGGAAGATTGTTTTTACAACAGCGATTTCCTGGCCCGCGTGCGGTCGTACTGGAAAGCCGACTATGCACGTCCTGACGAACTGTTGTTTAACATTCAGGGCCCCTCGCACTGCTTGGATCCGGCGCATATCGATGGCGCATCGTTTCGCGGTATCACGCTAAAGAACACACCGGTCTGGCTGATGAACACGATGGGTAAATCGGGTTTGTTCAAGCGCTGGATGTTGAAGAAGGCGCAGGTCATCAGCTGGTTTTACCCCGGCAAGATTGGCGGCGGTTTTACGTATTGGCCAGAGGGTCCACAGGCGCAGCCGAAACGCATCGCCACGCCGATGTGGAACCGTGGTGTCATCGTTCAAAACGATGTGATGTATCACCGTGGCGAATCGAACGGTCCGCTCGATCAGCGCCATCCGCAAGGGCTTGCGTTCCATTCACTGTTTGGCGCAGATCCCGCCGTTGGCGATGGCTGGCAAATCACGACGGACGGCAAGGTCATTCAACGCATTCCGGCCAGCGAAACACGCTTCCTCGTGCATTGGAACGCAGAAGTTTACGAAGACCTGGCCGAGCTGAAAAAAGTGATGGATCAGACTGACAATTTAACCCACGAGCAAGTGTTCGACCTTTTCATCAAGGATCTGCGTACGCGTGGTCTGCAGTTCGAGATGCCGAGCGATCCATTGCACGATCGCGATTTTATCCGCCTGCTGAGCAATGCATACGATCTCGGTACACCGCGTTTTTATCCTGCGGATGCTCCGGGTCCGCAACAGCAAGCGGCCTAATACGAAAGCTCATCGCACTGGATGGTTTATCGTGAACCCGGCATCGAAATATGCTGGGTTTATTTTTTTGTAACCAAAATTAGGTGCGACAAGCGGTGGAATTGTTAGACAATCCGCCTTCGTCGAATTTGCTGTTGGAAAATATCGCATGACTCTTCCTGCTTCGTTTCAATCGCTGCGTCTGCCGGTTATTGCAGCGCCAATGTTTCTGACATCGGGTCCGGATCTGGTAGTGAGTTGTTGTCTTGCGGGGATTGTCGGCACGTTTCCGGCGTTAAATCAGCGCACCAGCGAAGCATTCGAGCAGTGGCTTAACGAAATCGAACAGCGTATCGCGGCTGGCGAACGCGAAGGTGCCAAGGCGGCGCCGTTCGGCGTCAATTTAATCGTGCACAAAACCAACCCGCGGCTCGATGCCGATCTCGATATCATCGTGCGCCATCGCGTACCGTTAGTTATTACATCCCTGGGTGCTGCAAAAGCGGTGGTCGATGCGGTGCATAGTTATGGCGGCCTGGTATTTCACGATGTCACGAACGCATTACATGCGCGCAAAGCCGCTGAAGTTGGCGTCGATGGTTTGATTGCTATTGCAGCAGGTGCCGGCGGTCATGCGGGTACGTGGAATCCGCTCGCGCTGGTTAACGAAATTCGTCAATTTTTCGATAAGACATTGATACTCGGCGGTTGCATCGCGAAGGGCAGCGATATTGCCGCAGCGCAAATGATGGGCGCTGATCTGGCGTATATGGGCACGCGTTTTATCGCCACGCAGGAATCGCTGGTACCAAAGCAATATAAAGACTTCGTCAAAGACGCCACCGCGAAAGACATTGTTTATACAGCCGCGATTTCATCTTTGCCGGCGAGTTTTTTACGACAAAGTATTGAGGCCGCCGGTCTCGACCCGAACGCGTTGGTTGCACCCGACAAAGTCGACCTCAGTCACATCACGCAGCCGCACGAAGCCGAACACAATCCAACGCAAAAAAAGGCGTGGCGTGATATTTGGTCGGCGGGACAGGGCGTCGGCTCGATCGACGATATTCCGCCGGCAGCCGAATTAATTACACGGTTACGCACTGAGTATCTAAACGCTGTCGCTGCATTTAACCGGCACAGTTCAGCGTTTTTGTAAGTGTTACGCACATTCGCTAGGCGAATTATTTCCATCCAATAAATAAATGGAGGCTGTCATGCCGCTAGATCCGCAAATTAAAGCCATG
>CAMLJR010000044.1 GCA_946480345.1 uncultured Spongiibacteraceae bacterium | reverse complement strand
GTGACGCAACTCAACTGCGTGCGATTCAATTGCAGCATGCGTGTTTGAATGATGCTGGTGCGGCGCGAGATATACGCGGTCGGTTTGGCCGCGTTCCAGCGAATCGGATTCGGCAAAATCGCCGCGAGGCGTGCGGCTTCGAGACTCGATAATTGCGACGCCGGTTTGCGAAAATAATATTGCGCGGCCGCTTCAGCGCCGAATACGCCGGGGCCCCATTCGGCAATGTTCAGATAAATTTCGAGAATGTGTCGCTTCGTCCACGCCGCATCGAGCGCGAGCGCAAGCGGTGCTTCGAGTGCTTTGCGAACTACACCCCCGCCGGTCCATAAAAATACATTGCGCGACACCTGCATGCTGATCGTGCTGGCGCCGCGCAATTTGCCGCGCGCGCCGTAATCTTCAACCGCATCCTGCACCGCATCGAAATCGATGCCGTTGTGCAAACAGAAGCGCCCATCTTCGGAGGCGATAACCGCGCGTTGTAAATTCGGGCTGATATTTTTTAGCGAAACGCTGTCGTGTTTTATCCAGCGTTGATTATCGAAGACGCTGATCAGCATCGTCAGCGTGAGCGGTGGGCTGACGAAGCGAAACAACAGCAGCGCGATGAGCCATAACAGCACAATCGCACCGACGAGCGTCAGCAGCAGTTTCTTCAGGAATTTCATTGCGGAGTAGCTTTACGCGAGCAATTCCGGCGGCGGCATTTCGCACGCCAGCTTTTTACCGAGCATCTGCTCAAGGGCGGGCAACAAAAATCCATCGTCTTCGCTCGCAAAACTAATCGACGTGCCGCTTGCGCCCGCGCGACCGGTGCGGCCGATGCGATGCACATAATCTTCCGGATCTTCCGGCAGCGCGTAATTAACGACGTGGCTCACTGCATCGACATGAATGCCGCGACCCGCGACATCGGTTGCCACCAACACCTGCAATTTGCCGTCCTTGAATTGCTGCAACGTGCTGGTGCGTTTGTTCTGCGGAATTTCACCGGAGATCATGCCGCACACGACGCCGCTTTTTTTCAATTTTTCGTACAGCCACCGCGTTTCGTCGCGACGATTCGCAAACACAATCACGCTGGTTGCGTCGGCCTGTTTCAGAATATTGCGCAACAACTGAAATTTTTCTTTTTCGGTGACCATGTAAATTTTCTGGTCGACCGTGTCGGTGGCGACGCGCTCGGGTTGAATTTCGACCGTGACCGGCTCGAATGTCCATTGCGCGGATAAATTAATAATGTCGGGCGTGAACGTCGCGCTGAACAATAGCGTCTGGCGATGACGCGTGTCCGGCGTACTGCGCACGATGCGCTTCACTTGCGGGATGAAACCCATGTCGAGCATGCGGTCGGCTTCATCGATCACGAGAATTTCGACTTGATCGAGATACAAATCTTTGCGCTGCTGGAAATCGAGCAATCGTCCAGGAGTCGCAACAATAATATCGACGAGGCCGCTGGCGAGTTGATTGAGCTGCTTTTGGTAATCCATGCCGCCGATCAGCGTAATGACACGAAGACCCGTGTATTTACCGAGTTTTTCCGCATCGTCGCCAATCTGCTGCACCAGCTCGCGGGTTGGCGCGATAACCAATGCGCGCGGCTCACCGACGTAACGTTCTTCTTCGATGGAATTGTTGAGCAGGTCGTTGAATACAGTAATCAGAAACGCGGCGGTTTTGCCGGTGCCGGTTTGCGCTTTGCCGATTGCATCG
This sequence comes from uncultured Spongiibacteraceae bacterium, assembly GCA_946480345.1. Next base: position 18,043 of record CAMLJR010000044.1, on the reverse strand, counting down.
TGCCCGCGCAATGTTTGCGGCAGTACCTGTGCCTGAATCGGCGAGCAATATTCGAAACCGATATCGGCGATGCCGTGCAGCAGACGATCGTCAAGTCCCAAATCGTGAAAGCGGGTTTTGCCTTCGATGGCAGGCACGGCAAATTGCTCAGGCGTCCAATTTTGTTCGGGAGTTTTTTTCTCGGCTGCCGATTTACTTTTGCCGCCGCGCGAGCGTTTACGTTTGGCGCTGTCGGCGGTTTCGCCAGAAGCTTTTTTTGCGTCGGTGCCGTGAGTGGTGCGAGGGTGGCGATCGCCGCCGTCATGTTCGGCGGCCGGAGCGCCGGTGAGGGATTTAAGCCATTTACGGATCAAGGATGCTTCTCGTTCGATTAAAAATTCGCCGCGATTATCGCCGTGCGAATGGTGCATTAGCAAACCGAACCGATTTTTTCCGCTCAACCCTCTCCGCCGGTACTCCAAATCATGCGCTGTCCACGATCCGCAACGGCTCGCTCGCGGGTGGAAACATTTCATCGAGGCGCATCGAACGTCCACCGTCGATCACCATGCGCGCATGCTGGCGGCGCAATTGCCGCGGTTCGGTGACACCGCACGAATGCGCGACCATCTCGATCTCGTGCTGCATGTTTTTTACATAGTGCGAGACGCGCTCGGCTTTTAATTCGACATCCAGTCCGCGCTGCAAACGCGGATTTTGCGTGGTGATGCCGGTCGGGCAGGTGTTCTTGTTGCACTGCATCGCCTGAATGCAGCCGAGCGCAAACAGAAAGCCGCGTGCGCTGTTGACGTAATCGGCACCCAGACAAAGCGCCCACGCCACATTGACCGGCGTAATCAACTTGCCCGAGGCAATCACGCGCACACGTTCGCGCAACCCATGTGCGGTGAGTTTGTCGACCAGCATCGGCAATGCTTCGCGCAATGTCAGGCCCATATTGTCGATCAGCGTTTCCGGTGCGGCGCCGCTGCCGCCGTCGCCGCTGTCGAGCGTGATGAAATCGGGCGCGTACCGTTCGCCGCGCTGTTTGATCAGCATGCACAGCTCATCGAGCCAAGCCGGTTCGCCGAGCGCCAATTTAATGCCCGTCGGCTTGCCGGTGACGCTGCGAATATGTTCGATGACATCGAGTAAATCGCCAGTGGTGTTGATTTCCGGATGGCGATTTGGGCTGATCGAATCTTCGCCCACCGGGATGCCGCGAATTTTGGCGATTTCCTCGCTGACTTTTACCGCCGGCAGAATGCCGCCTTTGCCCGGCTTGGCGCCCTGGCTCAGTTTTAGTTCGAACATTTTGACCTGGGGGTACGCCGCGACCTGGCGCAATGCCGCATCGCTGAGATTCCCTTGCAAATCGCGCACGCCATATTTCGCGGTGCCGATCTGCATCACGATGTCGCAGCCGCCTTCGAGATGGTACGGCGACAACCCACCTTCGCCGGTGTCCATCCAGCAGCCGGCCTTCGCTGCGCCATACGACAGCGCCTGCACCGCCGGCTTCGACAACGCGCCAAAGCTCATGCCGGAAATATTGAAGATCGATTGCGGCAGGTACGGATTTGCCGTGTACGGGCCGATCGGCAGCGAACGCGGGTGCTCGGCCTGTTGCTCCAGCACCGGAAATACCGAATTGGCAAAAATAATGGTGCCCGGCTGCGTCAGATCGAGTGTCGAACCAAACGCGGCGGTGTTATCGAGATTTTTAGCCGCGCGATAAACCCAGCTGCGCTCGGCTCGGTTGAACGGCAGCCGGTCGCGATCGGTGTCGTAAAGATACTGGCGCAGGAAGGGACCGAGATTTTCGATGCCGTAGCGCGCTCGGCCGATCAACGGAAAATTGCGGCGGATGGTGTGCTGGCGTTGCGTGCTATCGGCGACATACATACGCGCCGCCATCACCAGCAATGCACCTATCGCAACAATGAACAGCACGCCGACGGCGCTGACAATCCACGCGGCAAATTCGAGCATGGAAATTCCTCTTCGGACAGTCGTCATAACTTAGGGGTTATCTTTATACTTCAACCCTAGCATCGAAAGCCGGTTTTGCTCGCCCAAAGCCATAAGTAAAAAACGCAATCTCTACACTGGGAAAATCATTTTGAATCAACCATCTTCTCTGCCGTCGCGCCAGCGCGACTGGCACGATCTTCTGCACCTGGCGTGGCCGATGCTGGTCGGTCAGGCTGCGCAAATGTGCATGGGCGTCGCCGATACCATCATGGCGGGCGCGGTAGGCCCGGTGGATCTCGGCGCCGTTGCGGTCGGCTTCAGCTTGTGGATGCCCATCTTTGTGTTCTGCGTCGGCGTGCTTGGCGCGGTCACGGCCGACATCGCTCATGCCGTCGGCGCCCGCGATCACGCGCGTCTGGCGGCCACCCTGCAACAGGGCGTATGGCTTGCCCTCGGCCTTACAATCGTCAGCGCCGCACTGGTTCTGCAGGGTCACCATCTCTTGCCGTTGATGCACGTAGACCCTGCCCTGCAGCCGCTTAGCCGCACCTACCTGCAAGGCATTGCATTCGGCATCCCGGGCCTGATGCTGTTCCAGGTATTGCGCGCGCTGAGCGATGGTAGCGGGAACAGCAAGCCGGCAATGATCATTCAGGTCATCGCGCTATTGGCCAATCTGCCGCTCAATTACATATTCATCCACGGCCTGTATGGCGCACCGAAACTTGGCGGCGCGGGTTGCGGCTGGGCCACTGGCTGCGTGATGTGGCTGCAATTGATCTTGCTGGGACTGCTGCAACGCCGCCACTGGCTACCACTGCTATTCGGTGAGGGCTGGCGCGGTCCTGACTGGCCGCAATTGTGGCGGCTGCTCAAACTAGGCGCCCCGATTGGTGGGGCGATGTTCGCGGAAACGAGCATTTTTGCCGGCGCAGCGCTGCTGATCGGACGCCTCGGCGCGACTACGCTCGCCGCGCATCAGATCGCACTCAATTACTCGGCACTGATGTTCATGGCTCCGGTCAGCCTCGGTCAGGCGCTGACGGTGAAAGTCGGCCATATGCTGGGGGCGGGCGAGCCAGCAAGGGCTCGTCGGTTCGCGGCGTTGGGTGCGATGACCTCCGTGCTGTTCGCGCTGCTCAGCGCCTCGGTCATGGTGCTGTTCTCGTACCAAATCGCTTCGGTCTACACGCCCGATGAAAGCGTGCGCGTACTGACTGCAGCGATTCTGGTATATGCGGCCGCATTCCAGTTGTTCGATGGATTGCAGGTCACGGCAGTCGGCAGCCTGCGCGGCTACCACGACACGCGCGCAACGATGGTGATCACGCTGGTCGCGTACTGGGGCATCGGCCTGCCGCTGGGCTACGCACTCGGCCTGACCGAATGGTTCGGCGCCGCGCGCGGTGTACTCGGTTTTTGGTCGGGGCTTATCGCCGGCCTGGCCGTAGCGGCGGTACTGCTGAACTGGCGGCTTGCGAATATCAGCAAGGCTCGGCTCTAGAAGAATCGGGCGCTGGACGCAGGCATAAAAAAACCCCGCCTGAGCGGGGTTTTTTTATGTGCTGTTATTAGGCTTTGCGCGCCATGCGACGAGCAGCGACTAAACCCAGCATACCGGCAGCCAGCAAACCAAGGCTCGTCGGCTCCGGCACTTGAGCGCCTTTGCCGAATTCGCTGACGTGGCTGATGGTGAACTGACCAGAGCCGCCAAGATTAATTTTGCTTGGCAGGCCGGCCAGGCTAAACACCGCCCAGTCGAGTGATGCGTTGTTTTGGAACGCCGCCCAGAACTTGGCGTTTTTGATGATGTAGTAACCCGGTTCGGATTGCAGTGCGAACGCGAAAGCACCGCCGCCATCAACCGCTTGATACGAAACAGTTTCGGTTTTCAGGTTGAACGTAGTATCCGGATCCAGCAATGAATTAATCCAGTTGGTTTCGGTGCTTGGATTAGAGTTCCCAAGCGTCGCAACACCCAGCAATGTATCCAAGCTACCGACATCGACGGTGCCACCAGAAATGGTGTACGCCCAACTATTGGTTGCAAGGAGCATTGCAGCGGCTGTCGCTGCCGCTTTTGCTACTTTTTTAATGTTTTTCATGATTTTTCCCCAGACGAAATACGAGGCTAGATACCGATGAGCGTCTAGCGGTCGCCGCAAGTTAAGCACAATTTATGCCCCATTCTAACCAATTGATTTTTATGAAATAAAAGCTGATCGCAAAATTTTCCTGTCAATATTTCCGACAGCTCAACTATAACCACCCCAACGCTTGCATGGCCCTGAAAATGAAACATAAGCAATATTGCTTGTATTTCAATATGTTGGCGACAAACACGGCGGCCTGTAAGAAAAGCCGACGGCTTTATGACGCCGATCGACACACGATGCAACGCGGATCCGGTTTGAGTGTCAGCGTGCGCCATTCCAGTGTTTTGCCATCGAACACCAGCAACTTGCCAACAGCCGGCTGACCGTATTCGGCAAGTAGCTTGATGGCCTCCAGCGCCTGCAATGTCCCGATCACGCCGACGATGGGCGACAGCACGCCGTTTTGCGAGCAGCTCAGCTGTTCATCTTGGACCGCATCGTCGTAGAGGCACCGATAACAGGGACTTCCCGCAACGCGCGGATCGATCACCATCAACTGACCCTCGCTGCGGATCGCCGCGCCGGAAATCAGCGGAATGCGTTGCTGCCAGCAAGCAGCGTTCAATGCGAAACGTGTGCGGAAGTTGTCCGAGCAGTCGATGACGATATCCACTGCCGCTACTGCGGCGGACAGCGTCTCGCCTTCGAGACGCTGTTGAAGCGGATGAATGCGGGTATGCGGGTTAAGCGCGCGCAAGGTTTGGGCGGCGGACTCTACCTTTGGCTGGCCGATCGCAGCATCGCGATGCACGATCTGGCGCTGCAGATTAGTCAGATCGACGGTGTCATGATCGGCCAGCCACAATTCGCCGACACCAGCCGCCGCGAGATACATGCTGACCGGCGACCCCAATCCGCCGAGCCCCACAATCAACGCCTTCGCCGCCAGTAGCCGCTCCTGTCCGGCGATATCGAAATCAGGCAGCATGATTTGGCGGCTGTAACGCAGCAGCTCGTCGTCGTTCATCGCGCTCGCCCTCCGGTCACTCGTTCGCGCCCACCCCAATCGCACCACGTCGAAATATCGCCATAGCCGTGGCTCGATAATAACGAGCGCACTGCCGGCGCCTGCTCATATCCATGTTCGAACAACAACCATGCTCGCGGTTTCAACCAGGCCTGCGCCGATTGCGCGATAGCCGCAATGTCGGCGAGCCCGTTTTGCCCCGCCACCAACGCAGTGCGCGGCTCGAAGCGCACATCACCGTCATCAAGATGCGCATCGGCGGCATCGATATAGGGCGGATTACTGACGATTAAATCAAATTCACGCGCGGAAATATTTTCGAACCAGTTCGATTGCAGAAAACAGACGTTGGCGATATCCAGATCGCGCGCATTTTTTTGCGCGAGAGCCACCGCATCGTGCGCGATATCCACACCGAGTAAATTCCACTGCGGATTTTCTTTCGCGAGCGCGAGTGCGATTGCACCGGTACCGGTGCCCAGATCGAGCACATCCGCCATATCGGCAGCGACAAGACTCAACACCACCTCGACCAAGCGCTCAGTATCCGGACGCGGAATCAACGTGCTGCTATTAACCTTCAGCGATAGCGACCAGAACTCGCGATGACCAACTAAATACGCCACCGGCTCGCCATGCGCGCGCCGATCAACCAACGCTTCGAATTGTTGCGCGATGATGTCGTCGACGTCTTTTTCCGGCCACGCGTATAAATATGAGCGTTCTTTATCAAGGCAATGACACAGCAACAATTCGCTATCGAGCGCAGCGGTGTCGGTCTTGATGCGCGATTGCGCGGATTTTAATAACTCACGAATAGTCATTTATTTATTATCGAATCGAAAAGTTTTCGTGAATCCTGATTTACATCGATCCTGCTACGTTAATTCATTCATCGCCCATTAATTTTTATTCGTCGCCCACTTAATTATTCGTCACCCATCGCAGCGAGCAAATCCGCCTGATGTTCCTGCATCAACGGTGCGATCACCGGATCGAGATTACCCTCCATCACATCGTCGAGCTGATAAATCGTCAAATTGATGCGGTGATCGGTGATACGACCCTGCGGATAATTGTAGGTACGAATACGCTCGGAACGATCGCCCGATCCAACCAAATTGCGCCGCTCTTCCGCCTGCTCCTGCTGCTGCTTATTTTGCGCCTGCGATAATAATTTCGCGTTCAGCAACGACATCGCGCGCGCACGATTTTTATGCTGCGAACGTTCATCCTGGCACTCAACCACGATGCCGGTCGGCAAATGCGTAATGCGAATGGCTGAATCGGTTTTGTTGACGTGCTGACCGCCGGCACCGCTCGAACGGTAGGTGTCGATGCGCAAGTCCGCCTTATTGATTTCGATCGCTTCCACCTCGTCGATTTCCGGCAAAATTGCGACAGTACACGCCGATGTATGGATGCGCCCTTGCGCTTCGGTTTTTGGTACACGCTGCACGCGATGCGCACCCGATTCGAATTTCAGCCGCGCATACACATCCTGACCTTCGACGCGCGCGATCACTTCTTTATAACCGCCGTGCTCGCCCTGACTTTCGCTGATCAATTCGACGCGCCAGTTACGCCGCTCCGCGTAGCGCGAATACATACGAAATAAATCGCCCGCAAAAATCGCCGCCTCATCGCCGCCAGTGCCGGCACGTACTTCAAGAAATACGTTATGACTATCGTTCGGATCGCGCGGCAGCAACAGCGTTTGCAGTTGGTTCTCTAACACTTCCATTCTGGCGCGGCCGCTTTGCAACTCGTCCTCGGCCATTGCGCGCATTTCCGCATCGCTCTCTTCGAGCATTGCTTTCGCCGTGTCGATGTCTTCGAGCACCTGCCGATAATCGCTATAGCAATGAACCAGCGGCTCGATCTCGGCAAATTCTTTCGACAACGCGCGAAATTTCTCCTGATCGCTAATCGTTTCGGCGTCGCTGAGCAGCGCCGACAATTCGCCATGCCGATCGAGCAGGTGATCGAGCTTTTGCAATACGCTGGATTTCATCAAAGATTAATCATCGTCATTTAAGTTCGGCGATTCGCTCGCGGATGTATTCGTGTTGTGATTCACGTTGTCGGCGTCGAGTTCGAATAATTCACGCGACCATGTGATGACTTCATTGCGCCCCAATGCGCTTGCCCGGCGCATTTGGCTGCTGGGGCTGTGCAGCAATTTGTTCGTGAGGCTGCGCGCCAGTTCAGCTACTACCGCGTCGGGCGCATCGCCGCGCGTCAGTGCGCGCAGTGCTTTTTCCAATTCCGCATCGCGCAGACTTTCCGCTTTTGCGCGCAACGCCTTCACCGTGGAAACCGCATTTAACGATCGCAATTGCTGGTAATACTCATCGACACTGAGCGCGATGATTTGATCGGCCTTGCGCGCTTCGTGCTCGCGCGTTTTTCGATTTTCGTCGACGATTTCTTTTAGGTCATCAACGGTGTAAAGGTAAACATCATCGAGCTCGCCGACCTGCTCTTCGATATCGCGCGGCACGGCAATATCCAGCATCAAAATCGGTTTGTGCTTGCGCACTTTCAACGCGTGCTCGACCGCGCCTTTGCCGAGAATCGGCAATTGGCTCGCCGTCGACGAAATAACGATATCCGCGCGGGCCAATTGTTCGGGGATTTCGGAGAGCAACACCGCTTCGGCGCGAAACTGTTCCGCCAGTTCGCGTGCGCGGCCCAGCGTGCGATTGGCGACAACAATATCGCGCACGCCTTTCTCGCGCAGATGACGGGCGACCAGTTCGATCGTTTCGCCGGCGCCGATCAGCAGCGCGCGCGTCTGACTCAGATCGGCAAAAATTCGCTGCGTTAAATTCACCGCGGCATAGGCGACCGACACCGGGTTTTCGCCAATCGCCGTATCGGTGCGCACGCGTTTCGCCACATTGAAGACGTACGGAAAAATGCGCCCGAGCTCGCTGCCGACCGCGCCCGAATGCGCCGCTACTGCGAATGCCGATTTCAGCTGACCGAGGATTTGCGGCTCGCCGAGAATCATCGAGTCGAGCCCGCTGGCCACCTGCATCATGTGCTGCAGGGCGTGATGATCGCGATAGACATAGACGCACTCGCGTAGATCGTCGTAAGTCATGCGATGGTACTGGCCGAGCCAGTGGACCAGGCGTTGATCGCTGCCTTCGCTATCGCCGGCAATCGCGAAAATCTCGGTGCGATTGCAGGTCGAGAGAATCGCCACCTCATCGAGTTGCGCGCCTTGCAGACCGGCGGCGAGCGCCTCTTCCATTTGTTCCGGCGCGAAATTCACCCGCTCGCGCACCGCCACCGGTGCCGACTTGTGATTGATACCGATGACGAGCAGGCTCATGCAGCAGTGTGTCTCGCAAAAAAAGCGCGTAATTCTAACAAGGTAGCCGCGAAATGTGCATTTTGGCGGCGAACGCAGGCACGGCGATGAGCATTCCGCACGCACCGCGCAATCGGACGCAACATAACTTCACAAAGCGTGCGCGCAGGCCCTAGACTTGCCGCTCGTTGTCAGCCGCGCTAGCAGATCTAATGACCCCACTCCTCCGGTCCGCCCATCCTTCACCGCTGTTAGTGGCATTGCTCGGCGGATTATTGCTTGCCGGTTGCCAAACGCCACCGGTACAGCCGGCGCCGCCTGCTCCCCCGCCTGCGGCATCGGCGCCAACATCGCCCCCACCGGTAGCGGTAAAGACGCGGCCGTTTCCCGGCGATAGCTTTTACGATTTGCTCGTCGCCGAATTCGCGCTGCGGCGTGGTGAATACGATCTCGCACTCGGCAATTATCTGCAGCAGGCACAGGCCACCCGCGATACCGAAGTCACGGCACGTGCGGCACGGCTCGCGCAGTTTTTGAAGGCCGATCGCGCCGCGCTGGAAGCCTCTGAGCTGTGGGTGTCGCAGCAACCCGACGATCTCGAAGCGCAGTTCACGCTGGCATCGCAACTGGCGAAGGCACAGCGCCCGCTCGATGCAATGCCGCATATGGTGAAAGTGCTGGAAGCCGGCACCAAGGCGAATTTTGCCGTGATCGCCGCCGCTGCGCTGCAACTGCCCGAGAACGTGCAAAACGACTTGCTCGGCCAATTCAATCAGCTGCTCGTCGAACACAAGGACAATGTCGAGCTGATGACCGGCAAAGCCCTGCTGCTCCAGCAGCGCGGCGATAAAACCGAGGCGCTCGCGCTGATTCGCAAGGTGCTCGATGCGGCACCGGAAGAAACTCACGCGATCATCATCGAAGCAAAATTGCTTGAGGAATTAGACCGGAAGGACGAAGCCTTTGCGCGACTGCGGCAGATGGTCGATCAGAATCCGACGAACCGGCGCCTGCGTTTGCAATACGCACGGCTCCTGACGCAGACCGACATGAACGCCGCGCGCGAGCAGTTCGCGATTCTTGTCGCGCAATCGCCAGGCGATGGCGACATGCTGTTGTCATTGGCGCTGGTCAGCAAGGAGATCGGCTCGCTGGAGGATGCCGAGCGTTATTTCGGACAACTGCTGGCGATGGGCCAGCATGTGCAGGAAGCCCACTTCTACCTCGGCCAGATCGCCGAGCAGCGCGGCGAGCGGACGCAGGCGATTGAGCACTACAAGGAAATTCCGCCGGGACCCGATTTCTTTGTCGCGCTTGGCCGCATTATCGAATTGCAACTCGCGAACAACGACCCGGAAGGCGCGCGCCAGCATTTGCGCGATCTGCGCGGAAGCTATCCACAACATGCGGTGCGGTTGTATCTGATCGAAGGCGAATTGCTGATGGCATTGAGGGACTATCAGAGCGGCCACGAATTGATGACCGAAGCACTGAAAAAATTCCCGCAGCAACCGAACCTGCTCTACACGCGCTCGACATTCAGCGAGCGCCGCAACGATGTGCCGCTGCTCGAAAAGGATCTGCGCGCAATTCTCAGCAAAGATCCCGACAATTCGGTGGCGCTGAACGCGCTCGGCTATACGCTCGCCAACCAGACGCGCCGGCATGAAGAAGCTTACGAATTGATCAAGCGCGCACTCGAACAGCGCCCGAACGATCCCGCCATCATGGACAGCATGGGCTGGGTCGAGTACCGGCGCGGCAATATTCAAAGCGCGCGCGAATGGTTGGAAAAAGCCTATGCCGCATTTCCCGATGCGGAAGTCGCGGCGCATTTAGGCGAAGTGTTGTGGCAGGCGGGCAATGAAAAGCGTGCGCTCGAAGTCTGGAACCGGGCGCTCGAAAAAACGCCCGACAGCGAACCCGTCCGCGCCACGATGAAGCGACTGGCGCCTACGGCGCTGCCGGATTGATCCGCACCCGATGCCTTTTTTCCGTATACCGATGCTCACCCGCACGTTCGCCCGACTCACTGTCATCGCCGCTGCGATGATCGTGACTGCTTGCGCGGGTCCAGGTATTCGCCCCGGCAGCGATGATCGCGAACACTGGCAGCTCAGCGGCAAGATCGGATTGCGCGGACCGCAGCTCGCCGAAAGCGCGTATCTGAACTGGCGCCAATGCGGCGATAACGTCGACATTCGCATCTCCGGCCCGCTCGGCCAGACTGTAGCGAAAATCGATGGTCACGGCTCGCAGCTGCGCCTCTGGTTCGAGGGGCGCGAACCGGTATCGACGTCCGACCCGGAGGCGCTGATGGAGCAACAGCTCGGCTGGTCGATTCCGCTGCGCGCGCTGCGCTATTGGGTTCGCGGCGAGGCCTCGGCGAGCGGCGGCAAGGCCGATGTGCAGGGAAATCCCACTCAGCCCAGCGTGCTCGAGCAGGATGGCTGGCGCGTCGAATACCTCGCCTATCATCAGAACGGCGGTACGGCGTTGCCAGCCAAGCTGAAAATGCATCACCCGAACAGCATTCAGGCGACATTGATCGTCAATGAATGGTTGCTCGGCGACGCCGCCTGCCACTGATGCCTCCGATGCTGTTTTTGTCTCTATTGCCTCTATATATACGCGCTGACTATTTCCAGATGGTCCGATTCAGATGCTGACCTTGCCTGCTCCCGCCAAACTGAACCTGTTCCTGCATGTCACTGGTCGTCGTGCCGACGGCTATCACACGCTGCAGACCTTGTTTCAGTTGCTCGACTATGGCGACACGCTGCACTTCGAAGAGGCCGCTACGCTATCGCTGGAGCCCGGGCTGGCCGGCGTGCCGGGGGAGGCCAATCTGGTTATTCGCGCCGCCCGGTTGTTGCAAGCGCATACCGGCTGCACTCGCGGTGCCTCAATTCGCCTGGAGAAGAGACTGCCGATGGGCGGAGGTATCGGTGGCGGCAGCTCGAACGCGGCGACGACATTGCTGGCCCTCAATCATTTATGGGATTTGCGATTGCCGCTCGAAGAACTCGCAGCGCTTGGACTACGCCTTGGCGCCGATGTGCCGGTGTTCGTGCGCGGTCGCACGGCATGGGCTGAAGGGGTCGGCGAGCATCTGCAACCGCTCGATCTGCCCGCGCGTAACTACCTGATTTTGGTGCCTCCGTGCGCGGTTTCGACCGCTGAAATTTTTTCGCAGCCGGCGTTGACACGCAATTCGAGCCCCATCACAATAGCCGCCTTTCTGCGGGGGGACCCCCGGCAACTAGAGCACCGAGACGGTCTGACAGGTCATAACGACTGCGAACCAATTGTCCGATCGCTCTATCCGGAAGTGGCTTTTGCCCTCGACTGGCTCAGCCAGTTCGGTCCCGCGCGAATGACAGGCACTGGTGCCTGTGTGTTCGCCGCCTTCGCCGATCGCGCCGCTGCACAGTCAGTACTGACGCAAATCCCAGCCAACTATCGTGGGTTTGTTGCAACGGGCGTGAATGTGTCGCCAGTCCATGCGGCACTCGGTCTGACGGCAGCATGACGTTTTATTACAGGGGTATCGCCAAGCGGTAAGGCAGCGGGTTTTGATCCCGCCACTCGGTGGTTCGAATCCATCTACCCCTGCCATTTTCCTCCGCCCGCTCATCGCATAAGCCGGGCGGGAACTCCGGAAGCGCGCACATCAAAGCCTTCGCCGACGCAGACCTCGATAACGACCTCACAGGCTCTAAACCACAGGAAAGCACCGTGTCCCGAATGATGGTTTTTACCGGCAATGCCAACCCGGAGCTGGCGCAAAAAGTCACCCAACGCCTACATATTCCGCTCGGCGATGCGACGGTCAGCCGCTTTTCCGATGGCGAGATTCTGGTAGAGATCAACGAGAACGTCCGCGGTGCGGATATTTTCGTACTGCAATCGACCTGTGCGCCGACCAACGACAATCTGATGGAGTTGGTGTTCATGGTCGATGCGCTGCGTCGCAGCTCGGCCGGCCGTATCACCGCTGTTGTTCCCTACTTTGGTTATTCGCGTCAGGATCGCCGCGTGCGTTCGGCGCGGGTGCCGATCAGCGCGCGCGTTGCCGCTGACATGATTACCGGCGTCGGTGTCGATCGCGTATTGACCGTCGATCTGCACGCCGAACAGATTCAGGGCTTTTTCGATGTACCGGTCGATAACGTGTACGGCTCGCCGGTACTGCTCGACGATATCGAGCGTCAACGCTACGAAAATCTGATGGTGGTATCGCCGGATATCGGTGGCGTTGTCCGCGCACGCGCAGTGGCCAAACAACTCGATGACGCCGATCTCGCGATTATCGACAAGCGCCGTCCTGCAGCGAACGTCGCGCAGGTCATGCACATCATCGGCGAAGTCAAAGATCGCACCTGCATTCTGGTCGACGACATGGTCGATACCGCCGGCACATTGTGTAAGGCGGCGCAGGCATTGAAAGAACACGGCGCGAAAAAAGTCGTCGCGTATTGCACGCATCCGGTGCTTTCCGGCAAAGCCATCGCGAACATCGAAGAGTCGCATCTGGACGAACTGATCGTCACTGACACGATTCCGCTCAGCGACGCCGCCAGCAAATGTTCGCGGATTCGCGTATTGACCATCGCCAATATGCTGGCCGAAGCGATGCGGCGCGTCAGCAACGAAGAATCGATCAGCGCGATGTTCCGTTAAACCCCGCCTTCCCCTTCCCCCTATTAAGGGGAAGAAAGGCCAACCCCGTCGTGGCGGCGGTCGCAACCGCTACGGCGTTTACTTAACTGTTCTTACGAACAGCAACCGTTCTCACGAACGAAAGGAGCAACACCATGGCAACTAACTTTACGCTGGCAGCGAAAGCCAGAACCGATGCAGGGAAAGGTGCGAGCCGCCGCCTGCGTCGTCTGGCAGCCGAAGTCCCGGCCATCATTTACGGTGGCACCAAAGCGCCGCAGACGATCAGCGTCCCGCAAAAGGATCTGATCAAGGCGCTTGAAGACGAAGCGTTTTACTCGCACATCATCACGCTCGACGTCGATGGCACCACGGAACAAGTCGTACTGAAAGATCTGCAACGTCACCCGTCGAAAACCGTGCTGCTGCACGCGGATTTCCAACGTGTTGACGCTACGCATACGATCACGATGCGCGTTCCGCTGCACTTCCTGAACCAGGAAAAATGCGTCGGCGTACGTCTTGAAGGCGGCTCGATCAATCATTCGATTTCCGAAATCGAAGTACGCTGCTTACCGCAGAACCTGCCGGAGTTCATCGAAGTCGATACCACCGACCTTCACGTCGGCGACATCGTGCACATTTCCGACCTGAAACTGCCGGCGGGTGTTGAAAGCGTCGAGTTGTCGCATGGCGCCGAGCACGACCAACCGGTAGCGAGCGTACATCTGCCGCGCGGCGCTGCTGCTGGCGATGCAGGCGAAGAGGCTACCGAAGAAGGCAAGTAATCCTTCTTCATCGAATCGCCGCGCTACCGTTTCACCCGGTAGCGCGGCGTTTTTGTTAATGGCGGGTGCTGATTGTGAGCTCTATTCAGTTGATCGTCGGGCTGGGCAACCCCGGTCGCGAATACGAAGAAACGCGCCACAATGCCGGTGCGTGGTTCGTGGCCGAGCTTGCGCAACAGCAGCGTTGCCATCTGCAAAACGAAAGCAAATTCCATGGTTTGACCGGTCGCATTAACATCGCCGGCCAAGACATCAAGCTATTGATCCCCACCACATTCATGAATCTGTCGGGCCAGGCGCTGCTCGCGCTGGCGACATTTTTCAAGATTCCGCTCGATGCGATTCTGGTGGCGCACGACGAACTCGATATTCCGCCCGGGCTGGCAAAACTAAAGCAGGGCGGCGGTCACGGCGGCCATAATGGTCTGCGCGACATCATCAATAAATTTGGTGGTCAGAATAATTTTCATCGCTTGCGCATTGGCATCGGCCATCCCGGCAGCGCGGACAAAGTGACCGGGTATGTGCTCGGCAAACCGATGTCCGACGAGCGCATCGCCATCGATCGCGCCATAGCTGCATCGTTAGATGCGTTGCCGCTCGCAGCCAGCGGCCAATGGTCGCGCGCGATGAATCAACTTCATGCATTCAAACTAGAGAACTGACGTTCACATCGAGGACAACATGGGCTTTAACTGCGGCATCGTCGGCTTACCCAACGTCGGCAAATCGACTCTGTTCAACGCGCTGACCAAAGCCGGCATCGCGGCGGAAAACTTTCCGTTCTGCACGATCGAACCGAACTCCGGCGTCGTGCCGATGCCCGATCCACGTCTCGACGAACTCGCGCAGATCGTCAATCCCGAGCGCGTGGTCCCGACCTCGATGGAATTTATCGATATCGCGGGCATCGTTGCGGGCGCATCGAAAGGTGAAGGCCTCGGCAATAAATTCCTCGCCAATATTCGCGAAACCGACGCCATCGCGCACGTCGTTCGCTGTTTCGAGGACGATAACGTCATCCATGTCGCGAACGCCGTGAATCCGGCGAACGACATCGAAATCATCAATATGGAACTGGCGCTCGCCGATCTCGATAGCGTCGATAAGCAATTGCTGAAAGCAACCAAACTCGCGAAAGGCGGCGACAAGGATTCGATCGCGCTCAAAGCGGTGCTCGATAAAATCCAGCCGCACTTGAGCGAAGGTCAGCCGGTGCGCTCGCTGCAACTGAGCGATGCCGAACTCGCGGTGTTAAAACCGCTGAATCTGCTGACCACCAAACCGACGATGTACATCGCCAACGTCGCCGAAGATGGTTTCGAAAACAATCCGCATCTCGATACCGTAAGAAAAATTGCGGAGGCAGAACGCGCCGTCGTGGTGCCGATCTGCAATAAGCTCGAAGCCGAAATCGCCGAACTTGAAGACGATGAAAAAGAAGAATTCCTCGCCGCACTCGGCATGACCGAACCCGGCCTCGATCGAGTCATTCGCGCAGGTTACGGTCTGCTTGGCCTGCAAACATATTTCACCGCCGGCGTGAAAGAAGTGCGTGCATGGACCATTCGCATCGGCGCGACCGCACCGCAATCCGCCGCCGTGATTCACACCGATTTCGAAAAAGGTTTTATTCGCGCCGAAGTCATCGCCTACGACGATTTCATCAAATATCAGGGCGAACAGGGCGCGAAGGATGCCGGCAAATGGCGGCTCGAAGGCAAGGACTACATCGTGCAGGACGGCGATGTCATGCACTTCCGCTTTAATGTTTGAGTAAACGCTCGGCGATTAATCTAACGCTTTGAATAAGCGGCGCGATGACGCCGCTTTTTTATGTCTCGATTTTGCCGCTCCAAACAATCTAGGGCCGCTTCAGCGGATTACAATTTTTAATAATCACGCGACCTTCAAGCAAATCGCCGCGCGAGTATTCACGAAACTCGCAGGTATTATTCGCGGGATCGTAATTCTCGATCCACAAATTATCATCCTTCCAGGTAACACCCATGTGATGCTGGCCATCGGGCACGCTGATATGCATGACACCGCCCCAGCGTTTGACGAAGATTTGCTGGAAGTAAAAATAATAAGCGATGGTACCGATTAAAAGGATTATCCCTGCCATCACCATAGCGGACAGCCATTTACCGCCGCCGACTCCGATACCCCAAAACGCTGCGACAGCGATCACAACCACCGCTATCCAATATAAATACGTCACCATGATTGACTCTCCGTTTGTGCTGTTGCGATGGATGTAGCGGGTTACGACAACTCGATGCCGCGCTGAACTTTATACCGATGCTTGTTTCTGACACCAGTAACTTGTTTTACGCTAACGCCCCCGTCATAAGGAGATTGCTATGAAACTCTATTACAGTCCGATCGCCTGTTCACTATCGCCGCATATCGTTCTGCATGAAGCGGGATTAACTTTCGATGCCGAAAAAGTCGATCTGCGCGCAAAGAAAACTGCGAGCGGCGCCGATTTCGCCCGCATCAATTCGAAAGGCCAAGTACCGACGCTGCAACTCGACAACGGCGAAACGCTGACCGAAGGGCCGGCGATCGTGCAATACATTGCCGATCTGGTGCCACATAAAAAACTCGCGCCCGCAGCCGGCACATTCGAGCGCTATCGTTTGCAGGAATGGTTGAATTACATTTCCAGCGAAATTCATAAAGGATTTACGCCGCTGTTCGTACCGACCACTGCGGACGAATGGAAGCCGGCGCTGATTAACGCGTTGATCGCGCGCTTCGGGTTTGTCGCCACGCAATTGGAAGGTCGCGATTATTTGCTGGGCGATACGTTCACCGTCGCCGATGCGTATCTGTTCACGACGATGAACTGGTGCAAATTCATGAATATCGATCTTGGCCAATGGCCTGTGCTGAAGGCGTATCACGAACGTATCGCTGCTCGGCCCGCTGTGCAAAAAGCGTTACAGGCTGAAGGTATTACTCTTTAATCCTCAACGTTTATTTATGCGCTGCGGCGCGGTAGTTTTTAAAAGGTTCCTAATCGATCCAGACTACAGACGCTTAAGGGGCGCACACTATAATTCGTGTGCCCCCACTTTATTTCCCCGGACATTCGATGCACGCCGCGCGCTCTCACTGGCAAGCAGGTCTTTTGTTTTCGCTGCTCACCTCCGCTCAATGGGGCTTGGTACCGATTTTCCTGAAGGCATTACAGCCGACGCTCGGATCGGGCACGCTGGTATGGTGTCGCGTCATCGTTCCCGCGCTGGCAGTCGGCGCGTACTTTTTATTCAAGCGTCGCGACGTTGCGTGGCGCCCGCTCTTTCATCGCTCCAATTGGCTGATGCTGGCGATTGCGATAATCGGTCTGCTCGGCAATTACCTGCTGTTCATGCTGGGGCTGCAACACGTGCCGGCCGATGCCGCGCAATTGGTCGGGCAGCTCGGCCCCTTACTGCTGCTGATCGGCGGCGTAGTGTTATTCAAAGAGCCATTCAGTCCGCTGCAATGGATCGGTCTCGCCGCAGCGATCATCGGATTGGGTCTTTTTTTCCACCAGCCGCTGTCGCACCTGGGGCTGGACGCGTATTCGCTCGGGCTGCTGTGGATTGTCGGCGCGTCCGCCGTCTGGAGCGCGTTCGGACTCGCACAAAAAAAGCTGGGCCGTTCGGCTAACGCGCAGCAAAGTCTGCTGGTGATTTATGTCGCCGGTTCGCTGGCGTATTTGCCAGCCGTCGAATTTAGTGGATTCGCGAAACTGGATGGCCTCGGCATCGCGATGCTCGCATGGGCGTCGTTATCGTCAGGCCTCGCCTATGTCACGCTTGCCGCCGCGATGAAACATTGGGACGCAGCCCGAGTCAGCGCGATGCTGACCACCACCCCGTTATTTGCGTTGCTGTTCACCGCAATCGCCGCGTTGCTCGCACCCGGTCACATCGAGGCGAGCCCGCTGGATTGGTTGAGTGGGTTTGGCGCAGTGGTGTTGGTGATTGGTTCAGGCATCGCGGCCATCGCGCGCCGCCGACCGCAGATGCCGACTTAAGCAGCGTTTGCTTGACAGTGCGCAGTTCAATCGGGACAATGCGCGCCTCGTTTTTACCCATCTGTTTTACTACTCATACCTTGGCAAGGTAGCTCAGCTGGTTAGAGCACAGCACTCATAATGCTGGGGTCGAGGGTTCGAGTCCCTCCCTTGCTACCATTT
>CAMLJR010000043.1 GCA_946480345.1 uncultured Spongiibacteraceae bacterium | reverse complement strand
CGACACTGAACCGTGGCCAATTGGCTACACGAGGCCATTCGCAAAGTGTTTCTTTCGAAGTTGCGACGCCAGGTAGCGATCTGCAGTATTACAAGCTGAACTACAATGGCCAGTTGTTCCTGCCATTGAACGACACATTTACGTTGCGGTTGAGCACGCAGTTGGGCTACGGCGATGGTTATGGGGATCTCGATCAATTGCCGTTTTATTTGAATTTTTATGCTGGCGGCTTTAGCTCCGTTCGTGGCTTCGAAAGTAGCAGCCTTGGGCCACGTGGTACTCCTGCATACATTTACAATACAACCTACGATTCGTCTGGCGAGGATGGATATGTCCTGCCAAAAGGCTCAACTCGCTATTCAACTAAGCGTGAAGACGAACTGGACGACTCTGATCCCATTGGCGGTAATGTGCTCGTAACAGGCAGCGCCGAACTCCTGTTCCCACTTCCATTTGTTAAAGATCAACGCTCATTGCGCACGGCGTTGTTTGTCGATACTGGACAGGTCTTCAGTACCAATTGCTCTGACACGCAAGTAAACTGCTACGACGTCGATTTCAACAAAATGGTGATTTCCGCCGGCTTCGGATTGACGTGGATAACCGGCTTCGGGCCGCTGACATTCAGTATTGCCAAACCGCTGCGCGACAGCGAATTCGATCGGACCGAGTTCTTCCAATTCTCAATCGGTACCGGGTTTTAACGATTCATATAAAAGTGTTTAAACGAATTATCGGAGAGCTATTGTGGTGAAAACGTTGCAATTGTTAGTGGTAGCAAGTGTCATGTTGATCGCCGCCGGGGCGCATGCACAATCGGCGACGCCAGGTAGAATTGCTGTCCTTGATCAGGAGGGTGCAATTTTTGCGACCGAAGAGGCACAGAAGCGGATCAAATCGCTGAACGCAAAACCCGAATTCGATACAGGCAAGAAAGAATTCGAAAAGCTCGGCAAGGAATACGAAGCAGCCGTTAAGCAATTCCAGAAAGATGCAGCGGTAATGAGTGCCGATCAACAGGAATCGCAGCGTAAGAAACTGCAGGAAAAAAATTCCGATCTCGAGCATCTTGGCCGCAAGCTGCAGGCGATGCGCCAAGATGTATTGCAGGGGTTAATGCAGGAGATGGAGCCTAAATTCGGTAAAGCTGTTGGCGACATCATCAAAGCCGAAAATATCGGTCTGCTGTTGAATGCGCGCGGTGGTGTTATTCACGCCGACAATTACTACAACATCACGCCGAAAGTAACCGACGCTTTGAATAAATCGGGTGCGGATTCTTCTGTAAAAGCGAAATAAAGGTTTATGCCGATGGCAAATGGTTCGCTCACACTCGGTGACTTAGCGGATCAGCTTGGATTGGTATGCCGCGGTGATCGGGCGCGCGAATTGACCGGGATGGCCAATCTAGCGCTCGCAGAGCCGCACCAGCTTAGTTTTCTTGCGAATACAAAATACCGAAAATTTCTCGATACGACACGTGCCGGCGCGGTGATCGTACCGCCGGATGTGGCCGAATCAATTCACTGCGATTGTCTGATTTCCAGTAATCCGTATTTGAGTTATGCCCGTGCCTCACATCTTTTCGATCGACGTGTAAGGCCTGCAACGGGTATTCATCAGAGCGCAGTTGTTGCACCCACCGCACGAATCGATAAGAGCGCCGCGATCGGTGCGAATTGCGTTGTCGGCGGCAATGTAACAATCGGTGCCAATACGGTTATCGGCGCAGGAACTGTGATCGGTGATGGCACTGCGATCGGCGCAGAATGCACACTACATGCGAATGTCACCTGTTACGAGCGCATTCAAATTGGCGATGGTTGTGTTATCCATAGTGGCGCGGTGATTGGTGCCGACGGATTTGGATTTGCGTCGGGCCCGAGTGGCTGGGAAAAAATCGCGCAGCTCGGTGCGGTAAGCATAGGACGCTGCGTTGAAATCGGTGCGAATACGACGATCGACCGTGGCGCACTTGAGGATACGAGAATCGCCGATGGTGTGATTATCGATAATCTCTGTCAGATTGCGCATAACGTTCAAATTGGCGAAGGCACGGCAATCGCCGGTTGTGTCGGCATTGCCGGTAGCGCGGTAATCGGCGCACATTGCATGATCGGTGGCGGCGCCGGCATCGTCGGTCACATCACGATTGCGGATGGTGTGCAAATTCAAGCCCGTACACGTGTGCTCGGTTCGATCGATAAGGCGGGCTCCTACACATCCGGAACCGGGATGATGGATACCGTTTTATGGCGTAAAAATGCGGTGCGTTTCGGTCAGCTCGACGAACTGTACCGGCGAGTCGTCGAGCTCGAAAAACAATTGAAAAAACAATCAGAGTAAAGCTGAAACGCTTCAGCACTTATCCCAAGGCCAATCAACCATGATTATGGATGTTAACGAAGTCCGCGAATATCTTCCGCACCGCTATCCGTTTTTGCTGGTCGATCGCGTGATTGAATTGAATCTGCCCAAATCGATCGTCGCAATTAAGAACGTGACGGTAAACGAACCTTTTTTCAACGGCCATTTTCCGCAGCTGCCGGTTATGCCGGGCGTGCTGATTATCGAAGCGATGGCGCAGGCGGCCGGAATTCTCGGATTTAAGACGCTCGATAAAAAACCTGCGGACGGTTCGATTTATTATTTCGTCGGAATCGACGATGTCCGCTTCAAGCGCCGCGTCATTCCGGGCGACCAGTTGATTTTGAAAGCCGAATATATTTCGGATAAACGCGGCATCTGGAAATTCGCATGCAGCTCGTATGTTGGCGACGAGCTCGCTGCATCGGGCACCATTCTGTGCGCAGATCGGAAGGCCTGACGTGATCCATCCCGCCGCGATTGTCGATCCGAGCGCGCGCATCGCTGCCGATGTCGAGATCGGTCCGTGGACGCTGATCGGCCCCGATGTCGAAATCAGTGCCGGTTCGCGTGTCGCGTCGCATGTGGTGATAAAAGGTCCAACGCAAATCGGTCGCAATAATCAGATTCTGCAATTTTCGACGATTGGCGAAGACACGCCCGATTTGAAATACAAAGGCGAGAGCACACGCCTTGTCATCGGCGATAACAACATCATTCGCGAAGGCGTCACCATTCATCGCGGTACGGTGCAGGATCGCGGCGAAACATCGATTGGCAACAACAATCTGATCATGGCGTATGTGCATATCGGTCACGACTCAGTGATCGGCGACAATTGCATTCTCGTCAATAATGCATCGCTTGCCGGACATGTTCATGTTGGCGACTGGGCCATTCTCGGCGGTTATGCGCTGGTGCATCAGTTCTGCCACATCGGCGCGCACGCGTTTCTCGGCGCGGCCACGTACATCACGAAAGATGTGCCGGCGTATGTGCTGGTGGCGGGCAATCCCGCGGAAGCGAGCAACATCAACGTTGAAGGATTGAAGCGTCGCGGTTTTAGCAGCGATGCAATCAGCGCACTGCGTCGCGCTTACAAAATTATTTATCGACAGGGTATGAGCGTCGACGATGCGCTCGCTGAATTGCAAATCCTGGCGAACGATCATGTTGAAGTGCAGCCGCTGATCGATTCACTGAAAAACTCCAAGCGCGGCATAGTTCGTTGAAATGGATAGCCTGTTGAAATGAATAGCCCGTTGAAATCATCGGTCCGTTAGCACCATGGCCATCACGGCTGCGATCTCCAAACCATTGCGCATCGGCATCGTGGCCGGCGAAGCGTCGGGCGATTTACTTGGCGCCGATCTGATCAAAGCATTGCGTACCCAGTCGACGCGTCCGCTCGAATTCTGCGGTGTCGGTGGTGCGCGCATGCTAGCCGAAGAGTTTCACAGCCTGTTCGATATCGAACGCCTCGCGGTGATGGGTTTTGTCGAACCTCTGAAGCGCCTTCCTGAATTGCTGTCGATGCGCAAACGTCTGCGCGAACATTTTCTTGAGTGGCGCGCCGATATCGTGATCGGTATCGATGCGCCCGATTTTAATCTCGGCCTCGAATTGTGGTTACGCGAGCGCGGCGTGAAAACGGCGCATTACGTCAGTCCCTCGGTATGGGCATGGCGTCAAGGGCGGATTCACAAGATCAAGCGCGCGGTCGATCTGATGTTGACGCTATTCCCGTTCGAGGAGCAGTTTTACCGCGACCACGACGTGCCGGTGGTTTGCGTCGGTCATCCGCTGGCCGATCAATTTCCGTTACAACCGGATATCGCAGCCGCGCGCGAGCAATTGCAGATCGAAGCGAATGCCACCGTTGTTGCGTTACTGCCGGGCAGCCGTGGCGGCGAAATTGCGCAGGTGGGCGGTGATTTTCTCGATACTGCTGCGTGGTTGCTGCAGCGTCGAAGCGATATTCAATTCGTGCTACCTGCTGCTAATGCAGCGCGGCGTGTGCAAATCGAAGCATTGCTCGCGGAGCGCGCTGATCGTTTGCCGATTCGAGTACTCGACGGCCAATCGCAATTAGCGATGACCGCGGCCGATGCCGTGCTGATGACATCGGGCACCACCACGCTCGAAGCGATGCTGTTGAAAAAGCCGATGGTGGTCGCGTATCGAATGGGCAAATGGTCGTTCGCACTGGCGCGGCATCTGGTAAAGATCGACAACATTTCGTTGCCCAATCTGCTTGCTGATGAAGCACTGGTGCCCGAACGCTTGCAGGATGATGTGCGCGCCGATGTGCTCGGCCCGCTCGTACTTGAACAGCTCGACGATGCGGCGCTGCGCGAACGTTTGACGCAGCGTTTTTTACAGATTCATCAGGGGCTGCGCCGCAATGCGAGTAGTCGCGCCGCTTCAGCGCTATTGGATGCGATCGGAGCGCCACGACAATGCTGATGGGCGATCTGTTCAGCTGCACATATAACGGTGCATTTCTCGCCGGTGTTGATGAAGTCGGGCGTGGTCCGCTCGCTGGTGATGTGCTTGCGGCAGCCGTCATTCTCGATGCGACAAAACCGATCGATGGGCTCGCCGATTCGAAAAAATTAACCGCTATTCGACGCGAGCAATTATTCGAGGAAATTTGCGCAAAAGCGCTGAGCTGGTCGATTGCGCGAGCGAGCGTTGCCGAAATCGATACCATCAATATTTTGCAGGCGAGTTTACTGGCGATGCATCGCGCCGTTGAAGGTCTGCATATTCAGCCCGAGCATGTGCTGGTCGATGGCAATAAATTACCGCGCTGGCGTTATTCCGCCGAAGCGGTTGTCCAGGGCGACGATCGCGTACCGTCGATCGCGGCGGCGTCGATTATTGCGAAGGTGACGCGCGATCGAGAATTAATTGCATTCGATGCGCAATATCCGGGCTACGGCTTCGCCGATCACAAGGGTTATCCCACGCCAGCGCACATGCTCGCGTTGCAAACATTAGGCGCCACGCCGATTCATCGGCGCTCGTTCGCACCGGTGCGATTGGTTATTGAAGGTGGCGTGATAAAAACCGAGGACGGCGCATGAATTCATCGTTCGTGCATTTACGCGTGCGCTCCGAATATTCACTGGTCGATGGTCTGGTGCGTATAGACGAGCTGGCCGCACAAGTGGCGGCGCAGCGTATGCCGGCTTGCGCGCTAACCGACCTCACCAATTTTTTTGCGCTGATTAAATTCTACAAAGCCTGTATTGGCGCTGGCGTAAAACCGATTTTCGGCGCCGATTTTTTGCTGCGCGATGATGAAGATAACGGGCAGGATGTTATCTGTCTGCTCGCGCAGAACGATCAAGGTTATCGCAGTCTCACCGAGCTGATTTCGCGAGCATGGCTCGAAGGTCAACAGCAGGGTTTGCCGTATATCCGTCGCGAATGGATCGCCGAATGCGCCACCGGCGTTATTGCATTATCGGGCGGGCGTTATGGCGACATCGGGCGCGCGCTCAGTAATGGAAAAAACGAATTGGCGCTGAGGCGATTGCACGAGTGGCAGCATATTTTCGGCGATCGTTTTTATCTTGAGTTGCAACGCACCGGTCGCGCCGGCGAAGAAGATTATTTGCATGCGGCGGTTGCGCTCGCGTTGCAAAATAATTGCGCCGTCGTTGCTACCAACGATGTGCGTTTTCTAAAACCCGAACAATTCGAAGCCCACGAAGCGCGTGTCTGCATTCACGAAGGCCGCGCGCTCGACGATCCGCGTCGTCAGCGTCGCTACAGCGAACAGCAATATTTGCGTTCGCCGCAGGAAATGGCCGAGCTGTTTGCGGATATTCCGGAAGCGCTGGAAAACACCGTCGAAATCGCCAAGCGCTGCAATGTGGCCATTCAGCTCGGCAAACCTTATCTGCCCGATTATCCGGTGCCCGAGGGTTTGACGATGGCGGATTATTTTCGCCAGCTCGCGCATCAGGGCCTCGACGAACGCCTCGACGTTCTTTCGCGAATAAAAGGGTTCGATAAAACCACGCCGGATTTTGCAGCCAAACAAACGCTGTATCGCGAACGTCTCGATTTCGAACTCAACGTCATCATTCAGATGGGCTTTCCCGGCTACTTCCTGATCGTGATGGATTTTATCGGTTGGGCGAAAGCGCACGGCATTCCGGTTGGACCCGGCCGCGGATCGGGTGCTGGTTCGCTGGTGGCATACGCGCTAAAAATTACCGATCTCGATCCCATCGAATACGATTTGCTGTTCGAACGTTTTTTGAATCCCGAACGTGTATCGATGCCCGACTTCGATATCGACTTCTGCATGGAAGGTCGCGACCGCGTTATTCAATACGTAGCCGAGCGCTATGGTCGCGAAGCGGTATCGCAAATCATTACCTTCGGCACGATGGCGGCGAAAGCGGTGGTGCGCGATGTCGCGCGCGTGCAGGGCAAATCGTACGGTCTCGCCGATAAATTATCGAAAATGATTCCGTTCGAAGTCGGCATCACATTGCAGGACGCGTACGAAAAAGAGGAAGTGCTGCGCGATTTCGTCGACAACGATCCGCAGGCGCAAGAAATTTGGGAAATGGCGCTGCAACTCGAAGGCATCACGCGTAACGTCGGCAAGCATGCGGGCGGCGTCGTGATCGCGCCGTCGCGGCTCACCGATTTTGCGCCGCTGTATTGCGACGAAACCGGCTCGGGCCTCGTTACGCAATTCGATAAGAACGATGTCGAAGATGCGGGTCTGGTGAAGTTCGACTTCCTCGGTCTGCGTACGCTGACGATTATCGATTGGGCGACAAAAATTATCGATCGGCAGCGCGCGCAAAAAGGCGAAGCGCCGCTCGATATTATGGCGATTCCGCTCGACGACGAGCCGACGTTTAAATTATTGCAGCGCGCCGAAACCACCGCGGTATTCCAGCTTGAATCACGCGGTATGAAAGATCTGATCAAGCGCCTGTTGCCGTCGCGGTTTGAGGATATCGTCGCATTGGTGGCGTTGTTTCGTCCGGGTCCGCTGCAATCGGGCATGGTCGACGACTTCATCAACCGCAAACACGGCCGCGCCGAACTCGCGTATCCGCATCCGCGTTATCAGGACAAATGCCTGATTCCGATTCTCGAACCGACCTACGGAATTATTTTGTATCAGGAACAGGTGATGCAGATTCCGCAGGTGATGGCCGGCTATACGCTCGGTGGCGCCGATTTATTGCGCCGCGCGATGGGCAAGAAAAAGCCCGAAGAAATGGCGAAGCAGCGCGCGGTGTTCATCGATGGCGCCAAGCAGCAAGGTTTCAACGAAGAACTGTCGTCGAATATTTTCGATCTGATGGAGAAGTTCGCCGGTTACGGTTTCAACAAATCGCACTCGGCCGCATACGCATTGGTGTCGTATCAAACTGCTTGGTTGAAGCAGCATTATCCGGCGCCGTTCATGGCGGCGGTGATGAGTTCTGAAATGCAGAACACCGACAAGATTGTTGTGTTCATCGAAGAATGCCGCGCGATGAAACTGCAATTGAAATTACCCGACGTCAATGTCGGCGATTTCATGTTCACCGTGAACGAGCTCGGCGAAATTATTTACGGACTTGGCGCAATTAAGGGCCTCGGCGAAGGCCCGATCGAAAATATTATTGCCGCGCGCAATAGCGGCGGATCATTCACCGATCTATTCGATTTCTGCGCGCGCACCGATGCACGCAAGGTGAATAAACGCGCGCTCGAAGCGTTGATTCGCTCGGGAGCGTTCGACCGACTCGGCGTCGATCGTGCCGTGTTGATGGCGAGTCTGCCAGATGCAATGCAGGCGGCCGAGCAGGCGGCGAATAATCAAAGCAGCGGAATCGTCGATTTGTTCGGCGACGTCGTGCCGACGATGAACAGTGGCGGCGATCCGTATAAAGATTTTCGCAACACGCGGCCGTGGAGTACGAAACAGCGGCTCGAAGGCGAGAAGGAAACGCTTGGGCTGTACGTCACCGGTCATCCGATCGACGATTACGAAACTGAGCTGCGTCAGTTCGTGCCGAATCGCATCGTCGATCTGAAGGCGGATAAGCATTCACAAACCATCGCCGGTTTGATCGTCAATTTGCGCACGATGAAAAACAAGCGCGGCGACAACATGGTGTTCGTGCAGCTCGACGATCGCAGCGCGCGCATCGAGGTCACGCTATTCGCCGATGCATTCAGCGAGTTTCGCGAACTGCTGGTGAAAGACGCCATCGTCGTGATCGAGGGTCAGGTCAGCTTCGACGATTATTCAGGCGCGCTGAAGATGCGCGGCAAAACCGTGCGCACCTTGCTCGCCGCGCGCAGTGCGAATGTTCGTGCGCTCGAATTGAAGCTTGAAGAAACAGACTTTCGCGGCGATTTTCGCAGCGAGTTTCAGCGGCTGCTGGATAGCCACCGCGATGGCGGTTGTCCGGTCATCGTCCGCTACCGACGGCATGGCGCGCAGGCGACGCTGAGGCTGCCGGAGCAATGGCGCGTGCAACCGTCGGACGATCTGCTGCAGAGGTTGCGCGAGCGCTACGGTGTCGATCGCGTCAAACTTAGCTATCAGTAGCGTCTATCTGCTGATTAACAATTCAAAAGAGCTGTCAACAATCGACGACGCCGATCGAATCGCGTATCGTTGCGCCCACCCGGGCCAGGCGACGGCGCGAACGCAGAACGCGAAAGCAAAAATAGTGTTAACAGGCCTCTAGAGCGACTATGAATCCAAATTTCCTGGACTTTGAACAACCGATTGCCGAGCTGGAAGCCAAAATCGAAGAGCTGCAGCTGGTCGGCAACGATGCCAATCTGAACATCAACGATGAGCTGGGCAAGCTCCGCGAAAAGAGCAACAAACTCACCGAAAAGATCTTTGCGAATTTGACCCCGTGGCAGATCGTCCGCGTGGCGCGGCATCCGCAGCGGCCGTATGTGCTCGATTATCTTCCGCGCGTATTTTCAGAGTTCGATGAACTGCACGGCGATCGCCATTTCGGCGACGATCACGCCATCGTCGGCGGTGTCGCACGTCTCGACGGCATGCCGGTGATGGTGATCGGCCAGGAGAAAGGTCGCGGTGTGCAGGAAAAAGTGCGCCGCAATTTCGGCATGCCGAAACCTGAGGGCTATCGCAAGGCGCAACGGCTGATGGAAATGGCCGAGCGCTTCAAAATGCCAATCATTACGCTGATCGATACACCCGGCGCGTATCCCGGTATCGATAGCGAGGAGCGCGGCATTTCCGAAGCGATCGCGAAAAATCTCGCGGTGATGTCGCGCTTAGCGACGCCGATTATCTGCCTGGTAATCGGCGAAGGCAGCTCGGGCGGCGCGCTCGGCATCGGCGTCGGCGATCATCTGGCGATGCTGCAATACAGCACCTACTTCGTTATTTCGCCGGAAGGCTGCGCGAATATCATCTGGAAAACCACCGAAAAGGCGCCGGATGCGGCCGAGGCCATGGGGTTGACCTCGAGCGTGCTCGAAAAGCTCGGCATCGTCGATCACACGATCGAAGAGCCGAAAGGCGGCGCGCATCGCGATGTCGATCTGATGGCTACACGCATCAAAAAGCATCTGATCGAAGAACTGCGACGTTTGCAGGACATACCGGTCGATGAGTTGCTGAACAAGCGTTATCAGCGGTTGATGTCTTACGGTAATTGATTTTTTAGCAGCGTTTCTACGGCTCTTTGCCGGGAACATTCGCAAAAACGCTGCAAGTACATCCCTGTAAGCTCCGTCGGCGACATCGTGTCGCCGACGGTTTTGCGAATGCCCCCGGCAAAGAACCTGCCCCGTGCTAAACGAGTTTACTCAGGCACTAAAAATATTTCTGAATACGAAACGCTGGTGGATTGCCTACAGCGGCGGCATCGATTCGCATGTGCTGTTGCATGCCGTCGCAAAATTGCGGGATAGCCATACAAATTTTCCTCCGCTCACAGCGATTCACGTAAACCATCAAATCAATCCGCGCGCCGCTGATTGGGCGCGGCACTGCCGCGAAATCTGCGCGCAGCTCGGCATTGAATTGCATATTGAAACCGTATCGATTGTGCAGAATGGCGATGGTTTGGAAAACGCGGCCCGACGCGCGCGTTATGCGGTGTTCGAAAAATTCGTCGGCGACAACGAAGTGCTGCTGCAAGCTCATCATCGGGATGATCAAATCGAAACGCTGCTGTTGCGACAATTGCGCGGCAGCGGCATCGCCGGGCTTGCGGCGATTCCCCAACAGCGCGTGCTCGGCAAAGGCCAATTATTACGTCCGCTGTTGAATTGTCCGCGCGCCGAATTAATCGATTATGCGCAAAGCCATGACTTGCAATGGATCGACGACGATAGCAATCGCGATCCGCATTACGACCGCAATTTCCTGCGATTGAACGTGCTGCCGTTGATCGAGCAACGCTGGCCTGCCTATCGCTACACGCTCGCTCGCGTCAGCGAACAGGCAATCGAAGCACAACGCGTGCTCGATGATCTGGCGGCGATGGATAGCGTTGGCGCAATTACCGCAGAATGCTGTCTGTCCATTACCGTATGTCGTTCGCTGCCACTGCATCGATTGCACAATCTGCTGCGTTATTGGATTCAGCAATGCGGTCTGCCGCTGCCGAGTCGCGAGCAATTGCGCCAGATCGTTGCGGCATTCGACGCGCGCGAAGATGCGGAGCCGTTAGTGCAATGGCCCGGCGTAGAAGTGCGTCGTTATCACGATCATTTGTACGCCATGGCGCCGTTGTCGATGCTGCCTGACGGGGTCGATGTCGCTTGGCTGCCGCCGCAAGCCGTAAAGATCGATGGCATCGGCATGGTGAGCGCGGAGCAACAGATCGGCATTGGATTGCGTGCCGATCGCGTCTATCGAATCCGTTCTCGTATCGGTGGCGAGCGCTGCAAGCCAATTGGCCGCATGCATTCGCAAACACTTAAAAAATTGCTGCAGGAAAGTATGTTGCCGCCGTGGTGGCGCGATCGGATGCCGTTGATTTATTGCGGCGATCAAATCGCCGCAGTCGGCGATTTATGGGTATGTGAAGGGTTTGCGGTGTCTGCGGATGACGCCGGCTGGCACATTCAATGGCAGCGCCCCGGCACATAATCGGAACAAGCGATTGACCGATTAATCAGCGGCTCAAATTGAGCCGACGCGCCCCTTCTGTTAAGCTGGGCGCCCATCTTGTAGGGCCAATCTTTCTCGCAACGGCCCCTCCATTATTTCCGTCCTACTTACAAAAAAGGCTCGACATGGCGACTCGTTTTATTTTCGTCACCGGCGGTGTTGTTTCGTCATTGGGTAAAGGCATCGCATCGGCCTCATTGGGCGCGATTCTCGAAGCGCGCGGCCTTAAAGTGACGATGCTCAAGCTCGATCCGTACATCAACGTCGATCCGGGCACGATGAGTCCGTTCCAGCACGGCGAAGTATTCGTCACCGAAGACGGCGCCGAAACCGATCTCGATCTCGGCCACTACGAACGTTTCCTGCGCGTGAAAATGTCGCGTCGAAATGCATTCACCACTGGCCGCGTTTACGAAACCGTACTGCGTAAAGAGCGCCGTGGCGATTATCTCGGCGGCACCGTACAGGTCATTCCGCACATCACCGATGAAATCAAACGCCGCGTGATTGAAGGCGCGGGCGATGCGGATATCGCGCTGGTCGAAATCGGCGGTACCGTCGGCGATATCGAAAGTCTGCCGTTCCTCGAAGCCGCGCGTCAGTTGAAACTCGAACTCGGTTCGAATCGCGCGATGCTGATGCATTTGACGCTGGTGCCGTACATCGCGACTGCCGGTGAAACCAAAACCAAACCGACACAGCATTCGGTAAAAGAATTACGTTCGATCGGGTTGCAGCCCGACATTCTGGTGTGCCGCTCCGACCATGAAATCGATCTGAATTCGCGTAAAAAAATCGCGTTGTTCACCAACGTTGAAGAGCGCGCCGTAGTGCCGTTGCCCGATGTCGATACGATTTATCGCATTCCTTCGCTGTTACAGGAACATGGTCTCGATCAAATCATCGTCGAGCGTTTCGGCTTGCAATGCCCGCCGGCCAATCTCGCCGAGTGGAGCCGTGTGATCGATGGCGAAGTGAATCAACTGCGTACCGTCAACATTGCCATGGTCGGTAAATACACCGATCTGATCGACGCGTATAAATCAGTAAACGAAGCGCTGAAACACGCGGGCATTCAATCGCACACGCGCGTCAAGATCGAATATATCGATTCCGAAAGCATCATCGATAACGGCACCGGTTGCCTCGAAGGCAAAGACGGCATTCTGGTGCCCGGAGGTTTCGGTTTACGCGGCGTCGAAGGCAAAATCGCTGCGGTGCGATTTGCGCGCGAAAAAGGCGTGCCGTATCTCGGCATTTGCCTCGGCCTGCAAATGGCAGTGATTGAATTCGCACGCGATGTTGTTGGTCTCGCCGGCGCCAACAGCACCGAGTTCGATAAAAAGGCGCCGCATCCCGTGGTTGGTTTAATTACCGAGTGGGTCAACGCCGAAGGTAAAACCGAGCAGCGCGACGAAAGCTCCGATCTCGGCGGCACGATGCGTTTGGGCGGGCAGGAATGTCGTCTCGTCGACGGCAGCATTGCGAAATCGTTGTACGGACGAGATGTCATCGTCGAGCGCCATCGCCATCGGTATGAAGTGAACAACAATTACGTCGATCGTTTGCAGCAAGCGGGTCTGCGCATCGGCGGGTGGTCGGCCGACGACACGCTGGTGGAAATGGTCGAAATTCCGGATCACCCGTGGTTCGTCGCGTGCCAGTTCCATCCGGAATTTACATCGACGCCGCGCGAAGGGCATCCGCTGTTTTCCGGTTTCATCAACGCTGCCGTTAAGCATGCGACCGCTGCGAAGGATTAAGTTATGAACGCGAAAATTATTTCGGTCGGCGATCTCACCATCGCGAATAAATTGCCGTTCGTATTATTCGGCGGCATGAACGTGTTGGAATCGCGCGATCTGGCGCTCCGCATTTGCGAACACTACGTCACCGTGTGCGCGAAGCTGAATATTCCGTATGTATTCAAAGCATCGTTCGACAAAGCGAATCGCTCGTCAGTGACTTCGTTTCGCGGCCCTGGTCTCGAAGCCGGCCTTAAAATTTTCGAAGAAATCAAAAAAACGTTTCGCGTGCCGGTGCTGACCGATATCCACGAACCCGCGCAGGCGCAACCCGCCGCCGAAGTGTGCGACATTCTGCAATTGCCGGCGTTTTTGTCGCGTCAGACCGATTTGGTGGTCGCGATGGCGAAAACGAAAGCCGTCATCAATATCAAAAAAGCGCAATTTCTCGCGCCGCATGAAATGAAACATATTCTGCATAAGTGCGAAGAAGCCGGTAACGACAGGCTGATTCTGTGCGAACGCGGCACCTCGTTCGGCTACAACAATCTCGTTGTCGACATGCTCGGCTTCGGCATCATGAAACAATTCGAATACCCGGTATTTTTTGATGTAACGCACGCGCTGCAAATGCCGGGTGGTCGCGCCGATTCGGCCGGCGGTCGCCGTCAGCAAGTGGTTGAGTTGGCGCGCGCCGGTATGTCGCAGGGCCTGGCCGGATTGTTTCTCGAAGCGCATCCGAATCCCGATGAAGCGAAATGCGACGGTCCGTGCGCGTTGCCGCTCGATAAGCTCGAACCCTTTCTCGCGCAGGTAAAAGCGATCGACGATTTGGTGAAAGGTTTTTCGCCGCTGACGATTCGATAACTCGGCAGCGCAATTCATTCCAGAGAGGCAAATTCATTTGCCCGACAATTGCAGCGCCTTGGCGCGCACACAAACTCAGAGGAGATAGTGAATGGCGGTAATCAGCGATATCAAAGCGTTTGAAGTGTTGGATTCACGCGGCAACCCGACTGTGTTGGCGGAAGTCATCCTTGCGGATGGCAGCGTTGGCAGCGCGTGCGCGCCCTCTGGTGCATCGACCGGTTCGCGCGAAGCGCTCGAATTGCGCGATGGCGATAAGACACGTTACCTCGGCAAAGGCGTACTGAAAGCCGTCAACAATATCAACACGACGATTCGCGATTTGCTTAAAGGCAAAGACGCCGCCGATCAACGTGCACTCGATAATGCAATGATTGCCGCCGACGGCACCGAAAATAAAGCGAACCTCGGCGCGAACGCGATTCTCGCGGTATCGCTGGCTGCAGCGAAAGCGGCGGCGATTTCGAAAAAAATTCCGTTGTACCAACACATCGCCGATTTGAACGGCACACCCGGTCAATACAGCATGCCGGTACCGATGATGAACATCATTAACGGCGGCGAGCATGCCGACAACAATGTCGACATTCAGGAATTCATGATTCAGCCAGTCGCTGCACCGACGTTTGCCGAAGCATTGCGTGCCGGCGCTGAAATTTTTCATACATTGAAAAAAGTTTTGTCATCGCAAGGCTTGAATACCGCGGTCGGCGATGAAGGTGGTTTTGCTCCGAATCTGCCGTCGAATGAAGCGGCACTCACGGTGATCGTTGAAGCGGTTACTAAGGCGGGTTATAGCGTCGGTAAAGACATCACCTTCGCGCTCGACTGCGCAGCGAGCGAATTTTATAAGGACGGTAAATACGACCTTGCCGGTGAGGGAAAACAATTCACCTCTGCGGAGTTTTCCGATTATCTGGCCGCACTCGCAGCAAAATATCCGATCCTGTCGATCGAGGACGGCAAGGATGAAAGCGATTGGGATGGATGGGCTGATCTGACGAAAAAAATCGGCCATAAAATTCAGCTCGTCGGCGACGATTTATTCGTGACCAATACGAAAATTTTGAAAGAAGGCATCGATAAGAAAATTGCCAATTCGATTCTGATCAAGTTCAACCAGATCGGCAGTCTGTCGGAAACGCTCGATGCGATCAAAATGGCGAAAGCCGCTGGCTATAGCGCAGTAATTTCACATCGCTCTGGCGAAACCGAAGATTCGACCATTGCCGATCTCGCCGTGGGCACAGCCGCAGGCCAGATCAAAACCGGTTCGCTTTGCCGTTCGGATCGCGTTTCGAAATACAACCGCTTGCTGTTGATCGAAGCCGAGCTGGGTGCGAAAGCTCCCTACAAAGGCCGGGCGGAGTTTAAAAGCTAAGGCATTTCCAACATTTCACCGTGCGGCAAACTATGTTAGGTTTGCCGCACTATTTGGACCCGGCGTACCTTTATCCCAATATGCGCAGCGACGAATCACCGAGAGATAGCGAATAAAAATATGATTTCTCTGCGTTGGCTCAATATCGTTTTGCTCATGATGTTTCTGGTGCTGCAATATCGTTTGTGGATCGGCCCAGGCAGTTGGGCGCAGATCGCGTCGCTCAAGCGCGACATCGAACAACAGCAACAGCACAATGATCGATTGATCACGCGCAATCGTATGCTCGAAGGCGAAGTGCTCAGTTTGCGCTCCGGTCTCGAAGCAATCGAAGAACACGCGCGCAACGATCTCGGCATGATCAAGCGCGGCGAAACGTTTTACCTCGTCATCGACAAATAAATATTAGGGAAGCTCTGAAAAACGTAGCGAGCGAAGGGGTATGCGGTGCCGCCGGCGCGGAGAAAGCGGAGTTTATATGAGAATAAATGAGCATTTCGAGCACCGTCGGCACCGCATAGACCGAGCGCAGTAGTTTTTCAGAGGTTACCTAGCGATGGATACTTATAGCGCCATAGTGCCCGCCGCTGGCACCGGTCGTCGCTTCGGCGCGGAGCTGCCCAAGCAATATCAAGCGTTGCGTGGCGCCACCGTGATTGAACACAGTCTGCGTTTGCTGCTTAACGTCGCGCGGTTGCAACGCATTGTCGTGGTTGTACATCCGGACGATATACGCTGGCGTGATCTCTCTATATTTTCCGATCCGCGCATCGTTGTTACACACGGCGGCGCCGAACGTTGCCATTCGGTGTTGAATGGCCTGCAGCATTTGGCCGCGATAAACGGCGAAACCGAGTGGGTGCTGGTACACGACGTGGCACGTCCATGCTGCCGCCTTCGTGATATCGAAAACCTGATCGATCATTTGCAGCCGCATCCCGTCGGCGGTTTGCTGGCGATACCGGCGAGCGACACGATCAAGCGTGTCGATGCCGCCCGACAAATCGAAGAAACCGTCGATCGCTCCTGGTTGTGGCAGGCACAGACGCCGCAATTGTTTCGCTATCGTTTATTGCGCGACGCACTCAATCATTGTCTGGGCTTGGGGATGGTGGTCACCGATGAGGCGCAGGCGGTGGAAGCGCTCGGGTGGCAGGCGCAAGTTATCGAAGGTTCGCGTCGCAATATTAAAATTACGCGGTCCGAAGATTTAGCGCTGGCAGAATTTTTTCTCGGTGCCCAATCATTCGCGGATTGATGCGCCACAACAATTTCCCGAATATTTATAAACCAGCATTTTTAGCCGACGTTTAATTGAGACAGCCTGATGGCATTCCGTATCGGTCATGGTTATGACGTGCATCGTTTTGGCGATGGTGATTTCGTTACGCTCGGCGGTGTGCGTATAGCGCATTCGCGCGGCATCATTGCGCATTCGGATGGCGATGTATTGCTGCATGCGCTCTGCGATGCATTGCTCGGTGCGTGCGCGCTCGGCGATATCGGCAAACACTTTCCCGATAGCGATCCCGCGTATCGTGGCATCGATAGCCGCAAGCTGCTGCGCCATACGTATCAGCTCGTGAAACAGCAAGGATATGTCATCGGTAATGTCGATTTGACATTGCTCGCCGAAGCGCCGCGTATCGGCAAGTATTCTCAAGCGATGCGCGAATGCCTCGCCGCCGATCTCGAAGCCAACATTCCCCAAATCAATATCAAGGCGACGACGACCGAACGTCTCGGGTATATCGGTCGCGAAGAAGGTCTTGCCGCACATGCAGTGGTATTGCTTGAGAGCGCAACCTGATGGCGTTGCCCGATTGGCCTGGTGCTTATGGCGAACCGCCGGTGACTGCAATATTACGCGCCGAGCCAAATGATTTTTTTGTCGAGGAGCAACTCGGCTTTGAGCCAAGCGGTCAGGGCGAACATCTCTGGCTATGGATCGAAAAGGTGGATGTAAATACCGCCGATGTGGCGCAGCGGCTTGCGCGTTTCGTCGGTCTGCGTGAGCGCGATATTAATTATTCCGGTCTTAAAGATAAGCGTGCGCGAACACAGCAGTGGTTCAGTATTCATTTGCTGAAGCGTGAAATCGACTGGAGCACTTGGAACGATTCTGCGGTGCGAGTGCTGCGCGCTGTTCGGCATGATCGTAAATTACGTCGCGGCACCCATCGTGGTAACCGGTTCGACATTGTATTGCGCGATGTCTGCGGCGATGAGCAAGCCTTGTTGCAGCGGGCGGAATTAATCGCAAAACGCGGCGTTCCGAATTATTTCGGCGAACAACGTTTCGGCCGCGACGGCCGCAATATCGATCTCGCCCGGCAGATGACGACAGGGCGCCGCATGCCGCGCCAGCAATCGAGCCTTTATTTGTCCGCAGCCCGTTCGTTTTTATTCAACGAAGTATTGGCTGCGCGTATTCGCCGAAATAATTGGCAAACGCCGATGGCCGGCGAAGTATTTATGCTCGATCGCAGCAATAGTGTGTTTATGCAAAGCGACATCGAAGAATTATTACCACGTCTCGATGCCGGTGCGCTTCATCTTTCCGGACCGCTCGGCGGTGTGAACGGCGATATCGCGCCCAACGCCGAGCTGGCGCAGTTGGAAGCTGAAAGTCTGGCTCCGCATGCCGATCTAACGGCGCTGCTATGTGACGCAGGCATCGAGAGCGCGCGCCGCGCGTTACGCGTTATTCCGACTCAATGGCAGCACGAGCGCATCGATCAAGGGATTTGGCGCTTCGGCTTCGAGCTGCCGAAAGGCTGTTTCGCTACCAGTGTTGTGCGAGAATTAGCGCATTATTCGCTGCCCACCCAATTCAGCGCAGGAAACGCAAAATACGCAGGAGTTGAACCTTGACGCTCGAACCGTTCGCAGGGATCGGCATGACTTCCCAGCGCACACGCGATCGCATGATGCAGCGTTTGCAGGAACAAGGTATTCGCAGTTTGCCGGTGCTGGATTTAATGCGCAGCATTCCGCGCCATATTTTTCTCGATGAAGCCCTGGCGCAACGCGCGTACGAAGACAGCGCATTGCCGATCGGTTATCAGCAGACGTTATCGCAGCCGTATATCGTGGCGCGCATGACCGAATTGTTATTTCAAACGGGACCGCGTGCGCGCATTTTGGAAATAGGAACCGGCTCGGGTTATCAAACTGCAATACTCGCGAAAATGCCTGAGGTGCAACAGGTGTTAAGCGTCGAACGCATTCAGCCGCTACAGGAAAAGGCGAGAGCACGGTTGCGTTTGTTGAAAATTCACAATGTGCAATTGCGTCTCGCCGATGGTGGTCTGGGGTGGCCCGATAACGCGCCGTTCGATGGCATTCTTTCCGCAGCAGCGCCACGCGAAGTCCCTCGAGAATTAATCGATCAATTGGCGGATGG
Source organism: uncultured Spongiibacteraceae bacterium (assembly GCA_946480345.1). The sequence goes on along the minus strand of CAMLJR010000043.1, from coordinate 906 downwards.
AGGCCGCTTGGTCATTCCCGTCGGCGAAGATGGCGAGCAGCAGCTGACCGTGATCGATAAAAGTGGCGACGAAATTATTTCCACCACAATCGAACCGGTTCGGTTTGTTCCGCTGCTCAGCGGTGTGGTGAAGCGATAACGTCGAATTTTTTGTCATTTTGCTGGTTCGCTAAAAATAGTTGGCATTGCATGAGCGCTGCGCATAGCATGAAGGCTAGGCTTGATGCGCCAAATCAAATAAAATCAAGCGAATACTGATAAATATTTTGTGCGTAGACAGCTTTTATTAAAGTCTGCGCCAGTCTGGCCGAGACAGACCAGAGACGGAACGAAAAAACAGTCATGAGCCGAACAGCATTGCTTAAAGAAATCAATTCGGTTTTCGCAGAATTGACCAGGCTCGACAGAATGTTAGCGGACGATAAAAAAATCATTTGAGGAAGGTGAAGCCCATGCAAAGCGAAAGTGACGATCAGCTCGGGGGAGGCGATTTTGAGAGCCTGGGCATGGAAGAGTTGGAACTCGCCATTGAGGGTGACGCCGATCTGATGGTCCGTGATGATCTTCGCGACAATGACAGTGGCGACGATGCAGAAAGCGAGCCCGCACCGAAAGCTACGCGCACATATACCGGCCGCGTTAGCCAGACGGTCGGATTGCAGAAAACCCTCGACGCTACACAGCTTTATCTAAACGAAATCGGTTTCTCTGCATTGCTGACGCCAGAGGAAGAGGTGTATTACGCGCGTCTTGCAATGAAAGGCGAAGAAGCCGGCCGCAAGCGCATGATTGAAAGCAACTTGCGTCTTGTGGTGAAAATCGCGCGCCGTTATGTGAATCGCGGACTATCACTGCTCGATCTGATCGAAGAGGGCAATCTCGGTTTGATCCGCGCGGTGGAAAAAT
>CAMLJR010000042.1 GCA_946480345.1 uncultured Spongiibacteraceae bacterium | reverse complement strand
GGCACAGCCAACAATCCATCCACGCAAATTGCCCAGGGATATGCCGATTTGATCCAGAATGGCTATCACGTTTCTCTCCAAGTCACCGGTACCGCGGCCGGCCATCCGGTATCGGGTACAGCAACGCAAACATCGAGTCCGACATTTGCTGCGATGTTTGAGGGGCAGAACGCGTTGGCGAATACCGTTACAGTGGCGGGAAGTATTACGGTCGGCGGCAACGTTATTCCATTGTCCGGTCACGTCACCACGTACTCGACGTCCAATTATTTGCCACTCGGCGAGATCGATAATGATGATGGCAGTTACACGGTAGTGACTTCGTCGTCGCCGCTGCCGACAACCGGCTATGTGGGTGATACTGGAACGTTGTTGCAATCCACGACGTACCAAGATCAAACGAAAGCCGTCATCGTAAACACTGCGGTGAAAACTTACGTCATCGAGGAACATAATTCGACGAGCGTCATTTTTCATACGATTGAGAAGATCTACGAACCAAACAACGCATTGAGAGATACATCGCACGAGCGCTATTTGGTGACAACAGCGGGCGCTATCAGTTTTTATTCAAGCTCGTATCAAACAGCTGATGGCAGTGCGTCTTTCGATTTCACTCCGCAGTGATGCGGAGCAATGTCTGATAGCTAAGTTGTAAACACGCAGCATCTGTGTCGTTAGGATCAATAAAAAAGCCGTAGTTTTATAGCGCCGGCACATGCGTTCTAATTCCGTCCTTTCGCCGATTTGCAACTGTCACCCCGTTGCAAATCAGTACGAAATTTTGGATTAGTGCATGGTTGTTATCCGGCGATGCGGAAAAACTTATCAAGCAGGCTGAAGCGAGCGATGTTCAGATGCTGGTTAGATTAGATGGACGGAGCGTGGACAAAAACAAAGGGCTGCAAATTGCAGCCCTTTGTTTTTTTAACTTCACTTTATTTGGTGGAGGCGGGGGGAGTTGAACCCCCGTCCGCTAGTTCGCTGTCATTGGCTCTACATGTTTAGGTTCCGTTAATTGATTTAACGCTTTACAGCCCAACGGGCAGGACGTGAAGCGCGATCCCGTAGGTTTTAGCAGATCGGCACCGGGCGGACCTTTCTGCGAGCCAGATCAAATGACAGTTGGTTTCTCTATCTGACGTCAATCACCAACTGCAAGCAGCCCTTAGGCTGCGAGAGCGTACGTTTCGTCGTTTGCGACTATTGATTTACAGCTTTGGATTTACGTGATTCGCTGCCATCACGACATGCACCTCAGACTTTGTTACCAACGTCGAATCCAGATCGCCCCCGAATTCGCTGCGCACTCTAACACATTCATTTCAGTGTTGAACCAGGGATGCGGGCGTGTTGCGCGATCCCGCATCCCCTTTCTCTCCGCCTGGGAGAGAGTGAGTAGGTATCGTTAGATACCTGTGTCTAATATGGGCACAGCGTCACTCGTTTTCAACTACTTGTTTAGAGGATGTTTATCTAAACGCGTTGCCTATTAATTTTTGCGATTGTAAAAACACTGGATTTACCGGGCTTTTTGGATGCGCATCAATTTTCGTGGCGAACGATGCGTTGTTTTTCGCGAGCCCAATCGCGGTCTTTTTCGGTTTCGCGTTTATCGTGTAATTGTTTGCCTTTTGCCAACGCAATTTCGGCTTTAATCAAATGGCCTTTCCAATACAGCGATAAACAGATGCAGGTGTAGCCTTTTTGTTGCGTGCTTCCGATTAATCTATTCAGCTCGCGTTTGCTTAATAGCAATTTGCGTGTGCGCGTCGGATCGACCACGTAATGCGTCGATACGGTCTGGAGCGGAGTAATCAATGCGCCGATTAGCCATGCTTCGTTATTTTTTAGCAATACATACGCATCGGTGATTTGCGCTTTGCCCGCGCGCAGGCTTTTTACTTCCCAGCCCTGCAAAGCGAGGCCCGCCTCGAATTTTTCCTCAAGGTGATAATCGAAGCGCGCTTTTTTGTTCTGCGCGATGGTATTGTTTTGCTGAGGGTTTTTAGCCATGGCGGCGCATTATAGAGATCGCGTCCACGCTTGGCGATGAAGAATTACACCTAAAAAAATATTCGGAGTTGCACGTGCCTTTAGCCCGATCATCCGTTCACGGCGGTTGGACCAGCCAGTGGACATTCATTACCGCTGCGATCGGCGCGACGATCGGCCTCGGCAGTTTATGGAAATTCGCATATCTCGCCGGTGTACATGGCGGCGCAGGTTTTGTGTTGATGTATTTATTGTGCATCGCACTGGTTGCCACGCCGGTATTGGTCGCGGAGATAGTTATCGGCTCGCGCGGTCGGGGCGATCCGATGCACGCGATCGCTTCGATTGCGCTCGAATCGGCGTTAAGCCGTCATTGGCGCTGGGTGGGCGGTATTTCCTGCATCGCCGCGTTGCTGGTGCTGTCGTATCTCAGCGTGATTGGCGGTTGGTTATTGACGTACAGCAGCTGGGTATACAACGGCGATTTTTCAGCGGCGAGCGCACGGCAGATCGGTGAATTATTTGGTTTGCTGCTCGCCGATGGATGGCATCAAGCCGGCTTGCACGCGCTGTTCTTATTCGTGGTGTGGATTGTCGTTGCGCGGGGCGTGACGCGCGGGCTCGGCATATTGTTCGCGGTGCTCGCGCCGCTACTGTTGATATTGCTGCTATTTATGGTGCTGACCGCGTTGCGGATGGGCGATATGCCGGCAGCGGTACGTTTCATGTTCGCGTTACGGACCGATGAGTGGAGTAGCGATGCAGCGCTCGCGGCATTGGGGCAAGCATTCTTTTCGCTCGGTATTGGTATGGCGGCGATGGTGAGTTTCGGTGCTTATGCCCCCGAGCGTCGTTCGCTGCTGCGCTCGCTCAGCACCGTTGTGTTGATCAATGTTGGCGTAGCTCTGCTCGCGGGGCTCGCCATTTTTCCGCTCGTGTTTGCACATCGGGTCGAGCCGAGTTTTGGCCCCGGCCTGATGTTTGTCACGCTGCCTTATATCTTCGGTAATTTGCCTTATGGCGCGGTGATTGGGGTCGCGTTTTTTGTGATGGTGCTGCTCGCAGCGCTGGGTTCGGCGGTGGCATTACTCGAACCGGCGACAGCGTGGCTGGTGCAGGCCAAACGCTGGTCCAGGCCGCGCGCAGCCTTGGCATTGATTGCGGTAGTTTGGCTGGTAGGGTTGTTGAGCATCGGCTCGTTCAGCGTATGGCCAGACTGGCGACCAGGCGGCAAAAGTCTTTTCGCATGGATCGACTGGCTCAGCGCCGATGTTCTATTACCCGTGAGTGCACTCGCGATGGCGATTCTGGTCGGTTGGCGTATGCGTCGCGAAACCATTCGCGACGAGCTGCATACCGAGCGCCCCCGCTTGTTTTGGTGCTGGCGTTTTGCTCTGCGGTATATTGCGCCGCCTGCGATTATGCTGATTCTAATTGCCGGCGTTGTGCGGTTATGGTCCGCCACGTTTTGACACTGCACGATTCGCTATCGATCAATCGATAGAACAAAAAGCCACGGATTCAATCAATAGAACTATGACGACAATTCAACGCAGCGCACTGGTCCCGTATGCGGCGACGGCGATGTATCACCTGGTCAACGACATCGAAGCCTACCCGCAGTATATGGAGGGCTGCGTCGGTGCGGAGGTGCTGAAGCGCACGCCGGAAATCATGGAGGCACGGCTCGACCTTGCAAAAGGCGGTATGCGTTACAGCTTCACCACGCAAAATCGATTATTGCCGGATCGCGTCGAATTGACCTTGGTGGAAGGGCCGTTTGAAAAATTTCGCGGTGAATGGATTTTTCTCGCGCTCGGCGACAAGGCATCGAAAATCACGTTGCATCTCGATTTTGAAATGTCGAGCCGCTTGCTGAATTTTGCCGCACGCAAAATGTTCGATGGTGTGGCCAATCAGATGGTCGATGCATTGGTGAAGCGCGCCCACAAACTTTACGGTGGCAATGCCGGATGATTACGATCGAGGTCGTCTATGCGCTGCCCGATCGGCAATGCCTGCGGACCTTAAAGGTTGAGCATCAGTGCACTGCGCTTGAAGCAGTGCAGCGCTCGGGTATCGGCGAACAATTTCCGGAAATCGATTTAGCGAACGCAAGGCTCGGGATTTTTGGCAAGGTTATCGAGGAACCAGCGCGGCAGATGTTGCGCGACGGCGACCGTATCGAAATCTATCGGCCGCTATTGATCGATCCGAAAGCCGCGCGACGCGAGCGCGCAGCCAAAGCATAGATTCGTAATTAATATTTTCTTCGGCGTTGATTAGCGGCTTATTGCGGCATGAAGTCGCCGTTCAATCCAACCAACTTGTCACCGCTGAACAGTACTGTCAGGTTATGACGCGTATTTTTGCCATCGCGGTCGATCAGCGTGTAGATGTAATCCCAGCGATCTTCATGGAAGGTGTCGGTAATCAGCGGCGAACCCATGACGAATTTAACCTGTTCGCGCGTCATGCCGGGCTTCAGCTCATTAACCATCTCCTGCGTGATGATATTGCCCTGGTCGACGTTGATTCGATAAACCCAGGGAAATTCCAAATTGCTGCAACCGCTGAGAAATACGGTGGATATGAACAAAATGGCGGCTGAAATGGACGAACGACGGCGCATGAATGGATAACCTGTGATGACCGCTCCGGTAGCGGCGTGTGATAATACCCATCGAATCCGCAAAGCGAAAGGGCACCTACCATGTCGGGAGAAACTCAAGAACTGCGCAAAGCCGGCCTCAAGGTCACGTTGCCCCGCGTCAAAATTCTGCAATTACTTGAACAGGCCGAAACCAATAATCATCATCTCAGCGCCGAAGATGTGTACAAGCATCTGCTCGAAACCGGCGAGGACGTAGGTCTCGCCACGGTCTACCGCGTGCTGACTCAATTCGAAACGGCCGGCTTGGTGGCTCGCCACAATTTTGAATCGGGCCATTCGGTATTCGAGCTTGCAAAAACCCAGCATCACGATCACATGGTCAATCTGGATACTGGCGAGGTCATCGAATTTCTCGACGACGTTATCGAAAAGCGGCAGCATCAGCTCGCCGTCGATCACGGCTACGAATTAGTCGATCACTCGTTAGTGCTTTACGTAAGAAAGAAAAAATAAACGCAAGCAATAATAAGCGTGAGCAATAAATAAACGTAAGCAATAAATAAGGCGCATGGAAAATGATGCGCCTTACCTTCCACCAAGCCCGCGTAATCCATTTCTTCTTAATGCGTAAAACTCAGCATTTCTTTTGCGTGTGCTCGGCTTTGCGCAGTGACGTTGATACCGCCGAGCATCCGCGCAATCTCCTCAATTTTTTCCGCGTCGACTAATTTACGCAATTGTGTGCGCACCGATTTTTTCTCGGTGATTTTCTCGACGCTGAAATGCTGATGTCCCTTGCTGGCAACTTGCGGTTGATGCGTTACGCATAACACCTGACCGCGACTGCCAAGTTCACGCAACAGATTACCTACCACTTCCGCGACCGCGCCGCCGATGCCGACATCCACTTCGTCGAACACCAGAGTCGGAATCGCCGTGGTCTGTGCGGTGACAACCTGAATCGCCAGGCTGATGCGCGACAATTCGCCACCCGAAGCGATTTTATTCAGCGGTTGCGCCGGCGTGCCGGGGTTCGTGCTAATTAAAAACTCGATGTCCTCGCGACCGTGCGCATGCGGCTGCGTTTGCGTGCGTTCGTTCAGCGCAACGCTAAAGCGACAGCCGTTCATTGCCAAAGCCTGTAATTGTTTTTCGACATGTTTCTGCAATTTCTGGGCAGCCTGCTGGCGGCGCTTACTCAGCTCGCCCGCGATCTTGTCGTAATCGTTTTGCAGAGTGCGCAATTCATCGCGCAGTTTATCGAGCTGTTCGTCGCCGCCGGCGATCGAGTCCAATTCGTCGCGTAATTGCGCATGCAATGCCGATAATGCCGGCGCCTGTACGCGATGTTTGCGCGCGATGTCGTAAATCGCATCGAGACGATTTTCGATGTCGTGCAGGCGCGTCGGATCAAGTTCGAATTGATCGACGTAATGCTGCAATTCATGGCTCGCTTCTTCGACCTGAATCAGCGCGCTACCGAGCATTTGTTCGGCGGCATCGATGGCGGGCTGCTTCGCGTCGAGATCGCCGAGCGATTTCAGCGCCTGATTCAAAATATTCACGACATTGATTTCGCCTTCGCGACAGAGCGCCAGGGCATGCTGGCTATTGCGCAGAATCTGCTCGCCATTGGCGAGGCGGCGCTGTTCGGTTTCGAGTTCTTCGAGTTCGCCGTGAGTGAGCGCGAGTTTGTCGAGCTCGTCGATTTGATAGCTAAGCAATTGCACGCGTGCGTTGTGTTCGTCGCGATGCGCATCGAGTTGCGCGATTTTTTCCGACAGCGATGCGAAACGCTGCGCAATTATTTTGGTGTTATCGGCGAGCACGTCGGTACCGGCAAATGCATCGAGTAATTTGCGCTGTTGCGCGCGTTGCAGCAGCGATTGATGCGCGTGCTGGCTGTAAATATCGATCAGCATTTCGCCGACAGTTTTCAAATCCTGCAAGGTCGCTGGCTGGCCGTTGATGTACCCGCGCGAACGACCTTCGGAAGTGACAACACGCCGCAGCAGACATTCATCGCCGGCCAGCAGATCGCGCTGTTCCAGCCATGCTTTGGCGTCTTTGATTTTCGCGATATCGAACGCGGCATGGATATCCGCGCGTTCGGCGCCCGCGCGTACCGCCGCCGCATCGGCACGACCGCCGAGCGCGAGCCCGAGCGCATCGAGCAGAATCGATTTACCGGCGCCGGTCTCGCCGGTAACGACGGTCATGCCGCCGACGAACTCAGCATCAATGTGTTCGGCAATGGCGTAGTTATCGACACTCAAATGAGTCAGCATGGCGGGGTTCCAGGAGTTAGAGTGCTGGCAAAAATAGGTATGTGTTTTTATACAGTAGTTTGGGTGGGGCTGGCAATTGTGTGACGATAAAACCCGAAAGCGATCCGTTCATGCGTCGATCCATTCATGAGTACAGCAAAGCAGCCTGAGCGATAGCCGTGACTCCCACTATCCCCATCCCCACTCATCGCCACATTCTCGCGATGGCGATTCCGATCATTCTCGCCAATAGCGCATCGCCGCTGCTGGCGCTGACCGACATTGCCGTCATCGGGCATTTCGGGGCAGTCGAGGATTTGAGCGCGATTGCGCTCGGCACGTTGCTGTTCAGTTTTATTTTCTGGGGCTTCGGTTTTCTGCGCATGAGCACCAGCGGTTTCGTGGCGCAGGCGCGAGGACGCGACGATGATCTCGATCAGGTCGCGACTATTGCACGTGGATTGCTGCTCGCGTTCGCTATCGGTATCGCGTTGATCGCATTGCAGCAGCCGATTATTTCGATTGCGATGCGTATCTTCGGTGCCGATCCTGAAACCAAAACGATCGCCCGCGAATTTTTCAGCATTCGGATCTGGAGCGCTCCGGCGACGCTCGCACTGTATGTATTGACGGGGGTTTTTATCGGCAGTGGCGCCGGTCGGGCATTGTTGATCGCGCAATTGGTGCTGAACGGCGCAAACATTTTGCTCGATATTTTCTTTGCCGGCGTTCTTCAGATGGGCGCGCGTGGCGTTGCGTTCGGCACCGCGCTTGCCGAATGGCTCACCTTGTTCATTGCCGGTGCGATGGTATGGCGCCAGCTGCGTGTGAAAATTATCGCTGTGCGTGCGCAGTTGCGCGCCGCACTATTCAATTCGCAGAAGTTACGTGCGCTGCTCGCCGCGAACGGCGACATCATGTTGCGCACGTTATCGCTGCTGGCGGGGTTCGCGATCTTTACCGATCAAGGCGCGCGCTTCGGTGCGGCGACGTTGGCAGCCAATCATTTGTTGTTACAGCTGGTGTCGTTCAGTGCTTTTTTTCTCGATGGTTTCGCCTATGTTGCCGAAGCGTTAGTGGGGCGAGCCCACGGTGCGAACGATCGACTCGCGTTTCGGGCGGTGGTGCGTCGCTCGTCGCATTTGGCTGCGGCAACCGCTTTATTACTGGCGCTGGTTTTATGGTTTGCCGGCAATTTTTTCATCGACAGATTAACCACGCTCGAAGCGGTGCGCGATCTGGCGCGCGAGTTTCTGCCGTTCTGTGCCGCGTATGTGCTGCTGTCATTCGCGGCGTTCCAGTTCGATGGAATTTTTATCGGGACTACGCAATCGCGTCCGTTACGCAATGCGGCGGTAGTGTCGACTGCACTCTTCGCGCTGATGGCGTTTCCGCTGGCGCAGCAGTTCGGCAATCACGGTTTGTGGCTGGCGTTCATCGGCTTTGTCGTCGTGCGCGCGTTGGCGCTGGGTGCTTATTATCCGCGCGTGTTCAAGTTCTGATTTCGACGTGTCGGTGTGGAACGGCGCGGACGAGCTTGATATTCGACACATCGATCGCCATTAATGACGACAGACCACCCAGTGCTTCCGCGATAGGGCGCGGCTACAATTCGGCTCGTTCCGCGTCCGCTCATAAACAGGCATTGCTATGGCAACAGAACTGATCACCGAACGCAGCCAGTTACTGCTGAAGGCCTTGATCGAGCGTTATATCCGCGAAGGGCAGCCGGTGGGATCGAAAGCGCTGCTCGAATCGAGCGGCTTGCCGATCAGCCCGGCGACAGTGCGCAACATCATGGCCGATCTCGAAGACGCAGGTCTGATCCGCGCTCCGCACACCTCCGCCGGCCGTGTTCCGACCGTGCTTGGTTATCGCTTCTTCGTCGATTCGCTGATTACCGTGCGCCCGCTCGAACGCGAGGCGGTGGCGAGCCTGCAACTGGAATTGACCTCGGACAAATCGTCGAAAGAACTCGTCGAGAGCGCGTCGCAATTGCTATCGCGAATCACCGCGCAGGCAGGGCTGGTTACATTGCCGCGCCAGCCACGCGTGATACTGCGGCAGGTCGAGTTTCTGCCGTTGTCCGATAACCGCGTTCTGGTCATTCTCGTCATCAATGAGCGCGAAGTTCAGAACCGCGTCATTTACACCACTCGCCCCTACGACGAGTCCGAGTTGCAGCGCGCCGCGAATATGATCAACCAGCGCTTCGGCGGCCGCAGCCTTGATGAAGTGCGCAGCGCCTTGCTCGACGCGATGCATGCCGACAAAGCGACCATCGACAGGCATATGCAAGCCAGCCTCGATCTGGCGAACAAGGCTTTCGAGACGCCGCCTGACGATAAGCGCGATTACGTCGTCAGCGGCGAAACGCAATTGATCGGCGCCACCACTCCCGAAGAGATCGACAAGCTGAAAGGGCTGTTCGAAGCCTTCCAGCAGAAGCGCGATATTCTCGATCTGGTCGACCGCTGCATTCGTGCCGATGGCGTGCAGATTTTTATCGGCGAGGAAGCGGGTTTCGAGGTGCTCGGCGATTTCAGCGTCATCACCGCGCCGTATCAGGTCGGTGGCCAGACGCTCGGCATTCTCGGCGTGGTAGGCCCGACGCGGATGGCTTACGAGCGCGTGATCCCAATCGTCGATGTCACCGCGCGGATGCTGAGTTTAGCCTTGAAATCGATCTGAGGGTTGAAATCGCAAAGCGTGCCCCCATCTCTCGCTCCAGCCAAAAAATTCCCAGATCAACTCAGCATTTACGGAGACTCCGTTGTGACAGAGCCGCAGAATCCCCCTGTCGAAGATGAAGCCATTGCCGCCGCAGCCGAGCAGGCCGCCGCTGAAGCGAGCGCCGCCGAAGCCCCGGTCGATGTGGCGTCATTGCAAGCCACGATCGAGCAACTGCAACAGCAGTTGGCCGATGCCAAGGATCAGACGCTGCGGACTGCGGCAGAGATGCAGAACGTGCGTCGCCGCGCCGAGAAGGATGTCGAAAGTGCGCATAAATACGCGCTGGAAAAATTCGTCAACGGCGTGCTGCCCATCGCGGATAACCTCGACCGTACGCTCGATGCCGTACCCGATCGCGAGGCAGAGGGCGTCAAGCCGCTGGTCGAGGGCGTCGAACTGACTCGCAAAACGCTGCTCGATGTACTCAATCGCTTCCAGGTCGAACAGATCGATCCGCTCGGCGCGCCGTTCGATCCGCAATTCCACGAAGCGGTATCGATGGTCGAAAACCCCTCAGCCGAGCCGAATTCCGTGCTGCACGTCATGCAGAAGGGCTACACGCTGAACGGCCGCCTGTTGCGCGCCGCGATGGTGATGGTGGCAAAAGGCAACGCGAAGAAAATCGACGAAACCGCCTGATGTTTGAGTCCTCCCCTATTTATAGGGGAGGTGTCCCGCAGGGGCGGAGGGGTCAAAAATGATTACCCCTTGAATTCACAGGCGGCGGGCCAATATAGGCGAACAGGCAAGATTGAACCGCTGCGCAGCAGTTGGCGCGGCAACCAAATTCAGATATCCCGGAGAACAGGCAATGGCAAAGATCATCGGTATTGACCTCGGCACCACGAACTCCTGCGTGGCCATCATGGATGGCGACAAGGTCAAGGTGCTCGAAAACGCAGAAGGTGCGCGCACCACGCCATCGATCGTCGCTTACACCGACAACGACGAAATTCTGGTTGGCCAGTCGGCGAAACGTCAGGCGGTCACCAATCCGAAAAACACGCTGTACGCGGTCAAGCGTCTGATCGGCCGCCGTTTCACCGACGATGTCGTGCAGAAAGACATCCACATGGTGCCGTACAAAATCGTCAAAGCCGACAATGGCGATGCGTGGGTCGAAGTGAACAACAAGAAAATGGCCGCGCCGCAGATTTCGGCCGAAGTATTGAAGAAAATGAAAAAGACCGCCGAAGATTATCTCGGCGAAGAAATTAAAGAAGCGGTCATCACCGTTCCTGCGTACTTCAACGATTCGCAGCGTCAGGCAACCAAAGACGCTGGCCGCATCGCCGGTCTCGACGTCAAGCGCATCATCAACGAGCCGACCGCAGCCGCGCTTGCGTACGGTATCGATAAGGAAGGCGCCGGCGATCGCGTCATCGCGGTATACGACCTCGGCGGCGGTACCTTCGATATTTCGATCATCGAAATCGCCGACGTCGATGGCGAGAAACAATTCGAAGTGCTGTCCACCAACGGCGATACCTTCCTCGGCGGTGAAGACTTCGACATGGTGTTGATCAATCACCTGGCCGATGAGTTCAAGAAAGACAACGGCATGGATCTGAAAGGCGATCCGCTGGCGATGCAGCGCCTGAAAGAAGCCGCTGAAAAAGCCAAGATCGAGCTGTCGTCGAGCCAGCAGACCGAAGTGAATCTGCCGTACATCACCGCCGATGCGAGCGGCCCGAAACACATGGTCGTCAAGCTGACCCGCGCCAAACTCGAATCGCTGGTCGAATCGCTGGTCGAGCGCTCGATGGAGCCGGTCAAGCAGGCATTGAAAGATGCCGGCAAATCGCCGAAAGAAATCGACGAAGTGATTCTGGTCGGTGGTCAGACCCGTATGCCGATGGTGCAGAAACGCGTCGCGGATTTCTTCGGCCAGGAACCGCGTAAGGACGTGAACCCGGACGAAGCGGTGGCGATCGGCGCGGCGATTCAGGGCGCGGTATTGAGCGGCGACGTGAAAGACGTGCTGTTGCTTGACGTGACTCCGCTGACGCTCGGTATCGAAACGATGGGTGGTGTCGCAACGCCGCTGATCGAGAAAAACACGACGATTCCGACCAAGAAATCGCAGGTGTTCTCGACCGCCGAAGACAACCAGACGGCCGTGACGATTCACGTCGTTCAGGGCGAGCGTAAACAGGCGGCGGCAAACAAATCGCTCGGTCGTTTCGATCTCGCGGATATTCCGCCGGCCCAGCGCGGCCTGCCGCAAATCGAAGTGACCTTCGATATCGATGCGAACGGCATTCTGAACGTATCGGCGAAGGACAAGGCGACCGGCAAGCAGCAATCGATTCGTATCACCGCATCGAGCGGTTTGAGCGAAGACGAAATCAAGAAAATGGTCACCGATGCCGAAGCGAATGCGGAAGCGGACAAGAAATTCAGCGAACTGGCGCAATCGCGCAACACCGCCGAAGGTCTCGTCCACGCTACCCGCAAAACGCTGCAGGAAGCGGGCGACAAAGTGACTGCCGATGAGAAATCGAAAATCGAAGCGGCAATCGCCGACGTTGAAGCAGTGGTGAAAGGCGACGATAAGGAAGCGATCGACAACGCAACGCAAAAACTGACCGAGGCCTCAAGCGGCATGGCGCAGAAGATGTACGCCGAAGCGCAAGCTAAGGCCGAGCAGGAAGGCGGTGCCGGTGCGCAACAAGCCGGCGGCAAGGACGATGTCGTCGATGCTGAATTTGAGGAAGTGAAGGAAGACAAGTAACGGAAGAAAAGGGACGGCGTGATTACACCGTTACTTGACCACCCGTCTTAAGGCGATGCGGTCCGTTGGGCCGAGCGTCGCAAGGCGGTGGCTACAATAACGGCGCAACTTGCTAAGTCGTTATCGCAAGGTCAGTATGGCGCCCCCATACTGACCTTGTCGTTTCCGGGACGTAACCTTTCATCTCATCGGCCATAGCGTAAAGCAGCCAAAAAGCAGTGTAGAAGCAGCCAAAAATGTCGAAACGCGATTACTACGAAATTCTGGGTGTGGCGCGCGATGCCGCCGACACCGACATCAAAAAGGCCTATCGCCGCGTGGCGATGAAGTTTCACCCTGACCGTAATCCGGGTGACAAAGAATCCGAAGATCGCTTCAAAGAAGCCAACATGGCTTATGAAGTTCTTTCCGATCCGCAAAAGCGTTCCGCGTACGATCAGTTCGGCCACGCCGCAGTCGATGGCAGCCAGGGCGGCGGTCAAGGCGGCTTTGGTGCCGGTGGGGCAAACTTTTCCGACATCTTTGGCGATGTATTCGGCGATATTTTTGGTGGCGCTCGCGGCGGTCGTGGTGGCGGTCCGCAACGCGGCTCCGATCTGCGTTACACCCTCGATATCAGTCTCGAAGAGGCGGTTAAGGGCACCACGGCAAAAATTCGTGTGCCGACGCTGGTGCACTGCGAAGAGTGCAACGGTTCCGGCGCGAAGAAGGGCAGCTCGCCGGTGACCTGTACGACTTGCGCCGGTGCCGGCCAAATTCGTATGCAACAGGGCTTTTTCTCGGTGCAGCAGACCTGCCCGAACTGCCGCGGCAAAGGCAAGATGATCGCCGACCCGTGTCCGAAGTGTTATGGCCGCGGTGTCAACGAAGAAACCAAAACGCTGTCGGTCAAAGTGCCGGCGGGTGTCGATACCGGCGATCGTATTCGCCTCGCGGGTGAAGGCGAAGCCGGTGCGGATGGCGGTCCCGTCGGCGATTTGTACGTGCAGATTTCGGTACGCGAACACCCGATTTTCGAGCGCGACGGTAAACATCTGTTCTGCGAAGTGCCGATCAGCTTCGCCGATGCAGCACTCGGCGGTGAACTCGAAGTGCCGACGCTTGAAGGCCGCGTGAAGCTGAAAATTCCGCAGGAAACGCAAACCGGCAAATTGTTCCGCTTGCGCGGTAAAGGCGTTACGCCGGTACGTGGTGGCGGCCCCGGCGATCTACTGTGTCGCGTCGTCGTCGAAACGCCGGTGAATCTGAACAAGCGCCAAAAAGAATTGCTGCGCGAATTGCAGCAATCGATGGAAGGCGATGGCCAGCATTCACCGCGCAAAGGTTCGTGGTTTGAAGGCATGAAGAACTTTTTCGGCGACTCGAACTAATTACAGGAATTCGTTATGACTTTGCGCATTGCCGTCACCGGCGCCGCCGGCCGCATGGGAAAAACCCTGATCGAAGCGATTAATAACGCTGAAGGTTGCGAATTGACCGCAGCGATCGAACGTCCCGAGAGTTCGTTGATCGGTGCCGATGCGGGCGAACTCGCGGGCATCGGTAAAAACGGTGTGCTCGTCAGCGGCGATTTGCAGAAAGTGACGAGCCAGTTCGATGTGCTGATCGATTTCAGCGTGCCGGCGGCGACATTGAAAAACGCCGAAATTTGCGGTGCTACCGGCAAGAAAATCGTCATCGGTACCACGGGCTTCAATCCGGATCAAAAAGAAGAATTACTGTTTTTGCTGCAAACCGTGGCGGTGTGTATCGCATCGAATTACAGTACCGGCGTGAACGTCTGCTTCAAATTACTCGAACTCGCCGCGCAGGTATTGGGTGATGAATACGACGTCGAGATTTACGAGGCACACCACAAACATAAAATCGACGCCCCATCCGGCACTGCACTCAGCATGGGCGAAGTAGTCGCGAAAGCGTTGCAACGCAATCTGCGCGAAGTGGCGGTGTATGGTCGCGAAGGTCAGACCGGCGCGCGTAAACCCGAAACGATCGGCTTCGCCACTGTGCGCGCCGGCGATATCGTCGGCGATCACACAGTGACGTTCGCCGCCGATGGCGAGCGCGTCGAAATTACGCACAAGGCCAGCTCGCGTATGTCGTTTGCACGCGGCGCCGTGCGCGCTGCTGTATGGCTCGGTAAGCAGCAGCCGGGCCTTTACGATATGCAGGATGTATTGGGCTTGAAATAAGCTCGGTCTAAAAAAATCGCGCCTGAATTTTCAGGCACCGCACCGCGGTTTTAACGCAGAGCATTTCTCTTTACCACGGCGTCTTTTTTCTACACGACACTTTTTTCTAACACGACAATGTAGGCGCGCCGCTTCTTGCGGCCCAATAGCGTCGCAAAGAAATCCATTAATACTGAAATCCATCCGTATTTTTTTCGAAGCGCCGCATCAGCGCGGGCGATTTCGCTTTCGCTATCGACAAGATGTGCCTCGACATCGATCCAATCGCCCAGCAGCTTGCCGCGCAGATCGCAAGGTGCAATGCGTGCCCGCGATGAATTTCGCAGCCGTTTGACTTTGCCGGCATCGCCACTGGAAAAAATGTAAACGCGCTCATCTGTCCGAGCGAACCATACGGGGGTGTGCACTTCGAGGCCGGATTTACGAAAAGTGGCGAGATTCAGATAATTGAATGCGTCGAATGCGTGAAGGTTGCTCTGATTCGTATTCATCGTGATCATCCGCTAGGGCGCAATGCCAGTGTAGGTCGCACGAGCCATGCTATTTGATCTAGATGGTATTTTTAGCTGGCCACCGCTGACAAATCGGGAATTCGCGGCCACACTTCGTGAGCCCTAAAAAACGCTTATCCATCATGACTAAAGAAACCATAAACATCGATCGCTTGCAGCCGGGACTGTATATCGAGCTGCCGCTCAAGTGGAACGAACATCCGTTTCTGATGAGCCGGTTCCGGTTGAAGGACGCTCAGCAAATTCAGCTGATTCGCAAATTGGGCGTGCGCGAAGTTTGGTATTTCCCGCAGAAGTCGCTGGTCGATCCGCTTGAGGTGGAAGCCGTCGGCGTTCCCGAAGCCGATGAGGCGAGCACCCAGCAGGCAATGCAGGAGCAATGGGAGAAAAAAGAGGAACAAGGCGACCGATTGCGCCGCAAGCGCCTGGAAATTCAGCGCGTGGAAAAGCAATACAACAACGTTGTCGGTGAAGTGAAAGACCTGATGGGCAAGATGAATAGTCTGCCCGTGCAGGCGATGAGCGAAGCGACGAAGGTGGTCGCCAGTATTGTCGGCACATTGTCAGCGGATAAAGAAATTCTCGTGCATCTGATGAATGCGAATAATCTCGATGACACGTTGTATTTTCATGTCCTGAACGTTTCGGTGTTATCGCTGTTAATTGCGCGCGAACTCGGTATCGACGATAAAGAGCAGTTGATGATTCTCGGTCTCGCGGCGCTGCTGCACGACATCGGCCACGCGAAAATACCGCCGCAGATCGTGCGCAAAAATTCCGCGCTGACCAAGCCGGAGCAGGAGCTGTATGCGAGGCACGTGCGCTTCGCAATCGACATGATTACGCAGCACGCGAAATTGAAATTGACGGTAAAGCCAACGCTATTGACGCTGATCGATCAGCATCATGTCTTTCTCGACGGCAGCGGTTATCCGGCGGATATAGATCCAGCGAAAATGCATCCGCTCAGCAAGATTCTCGCGACGATTAATTATTACGACGAGTTGTGCAACCACAACGATCCGCGCCAAAGTTTAACGCCGCACGAAGCATTGAGTCTGATGTTTTCGAAGCAATCGGCGAAGTTCGATAAGCCTATATTGCAGGCGTTGGTGAAAATGCTCGGCATTTATCCGCCCGGCACTGTTGTGCAATTATCGGATGACTCGATCGGTATCGTGATTTATCTGAACCGCAAGGAATTGCTGAAGCCCGGTGTGTTGCTGTATTCGACTGAGATTCCAAAAGCCGAGGCAGTGATTGTCGATTTAACCGAACAAAACGAATTGACGATTCGCAAGAGTTTGCGGCCAGCCCAGCTGTCGAAAGAAATGTTCGAATATTTGAATCCGCGCGAGCGTATTAGTTATTTCTTCGCGCTTACACCGTCCGATCATGATCAATAAGATTCTTTAAGCGTCGCGAGCGAAGACAGGTTGCACGCGGCCGGAGCACAGGAACCGGAGCATACGCGACCAGTATGTGAGGCCGAATATTCGAGAGAGGGAGCACCGCCCGCGTGCAAGATGTCGAGCGCACGACTGCACGATGCAGTGGATAGAGCGACGCAGGATGCCGAAGCCGAGTAGCTTAAAGCCAGCCTTTGCGTTTGAAATACACATAAGGCGCAATCCCGGACAAAATCATCAGCACGATTGCCCACGGATAACCGAATTCCCAGCTGAGTTCGGGCATGATTTCGAAATTCATTCCATACATGCTGGCAACGAGCGTCGGTGGCAGAAATACCACGGCAGCGATCGAGAATATTTTAATAATCTGATTCTGTTCAATGTTGATGAAACCCTGCGCGGCATCCATCAAGAAGTTGATTTTTTCGAACAGGAACGCGGTGTGCGACATCAGCGTTTCAATGTCGCGAAAAATTTCGCGGCAGGTTTCCTGTTGCTCCGGATAGCTGCGGATATGACGCTGCAAAAATGAAATCGAGCGCTGCGTATCCATCAGGCACAGACGAATTTTTCCGTTGCTGTCTTCGAGTTTTGCCAATCGATCGATCGCATCCTCAAGTTCGCCTTCTTCGTCTTCGAGGACAAGGTGGCTGACATCCTCCAAGCGCTGGTGAATGTTTTCGAGCGAGTCGGCGAGGTTTTCAACTTTCTGTTCGAGCAGCGCGAGCATGATGTCGAGCGAGTTTTTTGCTTCCACCCAGCCGCGATGCGTGCGCATCCGCAGCAGACGAAAATCCGGCAATTCGGTATCGCGAAACGTCAGCAGTTGCCGTTCGTTCAAAATGAACGCGACCGATTCGGTTTTGTGGCGGCCTTCGCTCTGGTAAAGAAACAGCGAATGCACGTGAATGCCTTCGCTGTCGATGAAATAGCGTGCCGACGCTTCGATCTCTTCCATTTCATCGGGGTCGGGCAATGGCGCCCGATGCACCGTCTCGATCAGCTCGCGCTCGGCGTCGGTGGGATCGGTCACGTCGACCCACTTCGCATCCGCAATCGGCATGACGTCGCTGCCGGGTGCCTGCCGGAGTTCTTTCAGCGTGTTTTCGGTGATCGTGAATACATGCAGCATGCGGATGTCCTGCTTGTTATATTCGGGCGAGTTGATCGGCGGGTTGGTTGGGTGACGTGCAACCGGCGCGGATGGTAAAGACACTTAGGGCTCGTCGCAACCGCCGGTCGCCTACGTAATAGCTGTTCGCCTACGTAATAGTAGGTCAGGAATATCAGTAACAGGTCGGGAATATGACGAGCGCCGCCAGGCTGTGTTCGGGTGGACACCGCGCGGGGCGCTCGCGTAGAATGCGCGTCCGCGATACACGGCGGAACAGATAGTCGAAAAGCGAGATGGGGCAACCACTTCATCTCGCTTTTTTTCAAGCGCGCCGCCCACGTTCGGCATACGGCGCAGCGTTCTCGCCGCACCATTCATAGCCTAGTCAGTCCGTCCAGGAGGTTCGTTTGATCGTCCCAGCCCTGCTCGCCCTAGAAGACGGTAGCCTGTTTCGCGGAGTCGCCATCGGCGCCGCAGGTCAGGCCACCGGCGAAGTGGTGTTCAATACCGCGATGACGGGGTATCAGGAAATCCTGACCGATCCCTCCTACGCCCAGCAAATGGTCACGTTGACCTATCCGCATATCGGCAATACCGGCACCAACAGCGAAGACGAGGAAGCGAAGAAGATCTGGGCCACCGGTCTGATCATTCGCGATCTGCCACTGTTGGCGAGCAATTTCCGCAATACGCAGAATCTTTCCGACTATTTGCGCGAACGCAATATCGTCGGCATCGCCGATATCGATACGCGCCGCCTGACACGTTTATTGCGCGATAAAGGCGCACAGAACGGTTGCATCATGGCCGGTGAAATCGACGACGCCAGCGCACTCGCCGCAGCGCGCGCCTTTCCGGGCCTGAAGGGTATGGACCTCGCCAAGGTCGTATCGACGCAAAAAACCTACGTCTGCCGCGAAGGCAGCTGGCAGCTCGGCAAAGGTTTTAAGACTTACGAAGACGGCGAATTGAAATACCACGTTGTCGCGTATGACTACGGTATCAAGATCAACATCCTGCGCATGCTGGTCGACCGCGGCTGCAAGGTGACGGTCGTGCCGGCGCAAACGCCTGCGGCAGACGTACTCGCAATGAAACCGGACGGCGTGTTTTTGTCGAATGGCCCGGGCGATCCCGAGCCGTGCGATTACGCGATCCGCGCGACGCAGGAAATCATGAAAACCGGCATGCCTCTATTCGGCATCTGTCTCGGTCATCAGCTGCTCGGCCTCGCCAGCGGCGCGAAAACGCTGAAGATGAAGTTTGGCCATCACGGCGCGAACCATCCGGTGCTCGACATCGATCGTGGTGTTGTGATGATTACCAGTCAGAACCATGGTTTTGCCGTCGACGAAGCGACGCTGCCATCGACATTGCGCGTGACGCACACGTCGCTGTTCGATAAATCGCTGCAGGGAATTCATCGCACCGACTATCCAGCGTTCAGTTTTCAGGGCCATCCGGAAGCGAGTCCCGGTCCGCACGATGCCGCGCCATTGTTCGATCACTTTATTGAGTTAATGCAGGCGCAGCGCTAAGCCGCAGCGCTGTCTAGTTCCCTCTCCCACGCGGAGAGGGGGTCAAACCCAGCACGAAGTCAGCAAGAAGCCAGCAAAAAGAGAGACGCATGCCGAAACGTACCGACATCAACAGCATCCTGATCATCGGCGCCGGTCCCATTGTGATCGGCCAGGCCTGCGAATTCGATTATTCCGGCGCGCAAGCGTGCAAGGCGCTGAAAGAGGAAGGCTATCGCGTCATTCTGGTCAACTCGAATCCGGCCACGATCATGACCGATCCTGTCATGGCCGACGCAACCTATATCGAGCCAGTGAACTGGCAGACCGTTGCAAAAATCATCGAGAAAGAGCGCCCCGATGCACTGTTGCCGACCATGGGCGGCCAGACCGCGCTGAACTGCGCGCTCGATCTGGCGAAGCATGGCGTACTCGATAAATTCGGCGTCGAAATGATCGGCGCGAAAAAAGAAGCGATCGATAAAGCCGAAGATCGTCAGTTGTTCCGTCAGGCGATGCAGCGCATCGGCCTCGAATCGCCGCGTGCCGCGATTGCGCATAGCATGGAAGAAGCGCTGCAGGTGCTCGATCAGATCGGTTTTCCTTGCATCATCCGTCCGTCGTTCACGATGGGTGGCTCGGGCGGTGGCATCGCTTACAACCGCGAAGAGTTCATGGAAATCTGCGACCGCGGTCTCGATCTGTCGCCGACCAAGGAACTGCTGATCGACGAATCGCTGATCGGCTGGAAAGA
>CAMLJR010000041.1 GCA_946480345.1 uncultured Spongiibacteraceae bacterium | reverse complement strand
AGCAAGCAATGTAGTGGAGCTCTTATTAAGGCGCATTGGTTATGGCTGTAAGTAATTTCGACAGGGATTGTAGGAGGCCCCTTATTGGCATACAAGCAGAAACTGCGCCGAAGCTTGTATAAATTACAGTGATGAGGACTATTTCACGTGATTAACGGTCTCGGTTCACTGCAAGTTCGCCCAGTGCCAACAATGAATCTCTATAGGAAGAAGGTTTCAGCAGCGTCAGCTCAGCTGTGGCGGCGGATGCATATTGCCTCGCCTTGCTCAGCGTGTAATCGAGTGCTCCGCAGCGTTGCACAGCGGAAATAATCTCCATTATCGCACTCGCATCGCGTTCAGCTATGGCGTTTTGAATCAACGCTTTTTCGCTGGGGCTGCCATTTTGAATGGTGTTAATGAGTGGTAACGTGGGTTTGCCTTCGCTCAGGTCATCGCCAATATTCTTCCCCATTTTCACCGGATCACCGAGATAGTCGAGTACGTCGTCGGCAAGTTGAAAGGCAATGCCGAGATTCAGGCCATAGCGTGATAAGGCGTTCGCCGTATCCAGCGGATGACCGCCGAGCAAAGCGGCTCCATGAGTAGCCGCCGCGAACAGGACGGCCGTTTTATTTTCGATAACCTGGAAATAAGCCTCTTCTGTCGTGGTGGGGTCACCCGCTTTTGTGAGTTGAAGCACCTCGCCTTCGGCAATCGTATTCGTGGTGTCCGCCAGCAATTGCATTAACGGCATGTTGCCCAGCCCGACTAGTAATTGGAAAGCGCGCGAATACAGAAAATCTCCGACTAAAACACTCGGTGCGTTACCCCATTTCGCATTGGCGGTGGCACGACCACGACGCAAGCTGGAAATATCAACGACGTCATCGTGCAGCAGTGTCGCGGTGTGGATGAACTCGATCACCGCAGCGAGCGTAATGTGCTCGCGGTCAATCGGGCCCATAGCGCCAGCGGCAAGCATTACGAGTAGCGGGCGAAGGCGTTTGCCGCCAGCATCGACAATGTAATGGCCGATGTTTTCGACGAGCGGAACGTTCGAATGCAATTGTTCAATGATGAGTTTATTGACCTGGTCAAACTCGTTGTTTACCAGTGCGCGAATCTGTTGCATCGATGGCGGAGCTACTTGAGAGGGAATGGCCGCATCGTAGGTGGCGGCTCGAATCGCTGTCAAGAAATCTCAGGAAATCGCGGGCTTACATACCTTCGAGCGCACGCAGTTCGATCGAGTAAGAACGGCAGTTCTTCCACAGCCACTCATCGAGATCATTAGCCTGATCCAGCTGGCCAGAATTGCGGGATCGAATAGCTCCGAGTTTCGCCGCGCGACACCCTTCCCAGTCATCGCTCAACGAAGAGATATCTACCGGCGGCTCGGTATCGATCTGATTCACGATAACCGGCCGGCGATGGTAGTGGTCCGGATAAGCAGGCGGGCGCGGTCGGCATCGCCAATCGCTAGTCGGATAAACGCATTCGGGAGTTCGAGGATAGACAGGACGTACGGGTGAGGGCGCTGCCGGGGTCGTGGCGCTTTGGCCGTCACGCAGCCGATACTTATCGTCGGCAAGCGCCGAGCTGCCATAAATGCCGATCAGACTACAGGCGAGCAAAACAAATTTTTTCAAATCGAACACCGTTCAAAAAGGCCGCTGCTAAGACAGCGGCTCTGTAGACAATGTTGCACTCGGCATCAACCTCGAGCGTTTAACGCACCCATCAGGCCTTTGACTGCGCCTGGAATATCGCCTGGCAGCACCACCGTTTTGGCATTTGGCGATGTCGCCAGATCGCTGAGGCGGTCGACATATTTTTCGCCAAGTAGAAATACCATCGGTAACGAGTTCTGACCGATCGCCAGCGAAATTTTTTCGATCGCTTTCTGGCTGGCTTCGGCGAGCACGACCTTCGCTTCGGCATCGCGACGCGATGCTTCGAGTCTGCCTTCCGCTTCGAGAATCGCCGCAGCCTTTTCACCTTCTGCGCGCGTCACTGCAGCGCGACGGGCGCGCTCCGCAGCGGCCTGCTCTTCCATGGCCGACTGCATCGTCGGCGATGGTTTGATGTCTTGGACCTCGACTGTTTTCAACGTAATGCCCCATTCCGCGATGTCGTCGGAAATGGAGGCTTTTAATTTGGCTTTAATCATGTCGCGCGAAGAGAGCGCTGCATCGAGCGGCATTTCACCGACGATGGAGCGCAGCGACGTCTGCACCAGTGTGCGAATTGCAATCTGATAATTTTCGACGCCGTACACGGCTTTTTCAGGGCTGATGATGTTGATGTAAGCGACGGCGTTGGCAATGATTACCGCGTTGTCCTGCGTGATAACTTCCTGGCTTGGTATATCGAGCACGATGTCTTTGCTGGTGACGCGATAAGCGACGTCATCAATGAAGGGAATTACGAAATTCAAACCAGGCTGCAGCGTCTCATGGTATTTCCCAAATCGCTGCACGACGAATTTGAAGCCCTGCGGCACCATGCGAACGCCTTTAGCCAGCGTAATGCCGATGGCGATCAGAATTGCCACTAACACGGCCAGTGAATTCATCAACTCTCTCCTTGGATTAATAAAACATTTCGATTAATAAACGAGCGCGACTGAATTGGCCGCAGCGACGTTGCTTAAAATTTTTCAACGAGCAATGCATTGCCGAGCACGTCGATCACTTTGCAGCGATCGCCGTTCGCCAGTTGCGCTTCGCAGATATACGGCCATTCTTCCTGCCCCAGCAACGGTACCGAAAAACGAACGACGCCGCGCACATGTTCGGAGCTGGCCAGGATGATTGTGCCGATTTGCCCCACGGCTGCTTCGCGAGAAATGCCGGCTTTCGTTTTATCGCGCATGCGAGGGACAAAAAATTTGAACCATGCCAGAGCGAATACGGAAGTGCTGATGGCCCAGATGACGAGTTCGGCAATCAGCGGAATCGGCAGCAGGGAAGCGATTAGTGCGACTAGCAGCGCGCCGAGGCCGAACCAAAGAAGGGTGAAACTGGGAACAAAAATTTCGATCACGCACAGCGCGATGCCGAGCACAAGCCATTGCCACACTTCGATTTGCATCTCTGAACTCCCTGTGTAGGTGCGTGCAGAGTCTAGCAGTTCAAAGTGGCTGAAGAGTTAGAGCATCAACTTGCCGCCGACAATCATCAGCATCCCGGCTAGGGCGGGGCGCAAATAGTGATCTGCAACAGAGCTTGAGAGGTGACTGCCGACATAAATTCCCGGTAGCGAGCCAATCAGCAAATTGCCGAGCAACTGCCAATCGACATTACCGACGCCGGCGTGGCCGAGCCCTGCCAGCAAGGTCAGCGGTACAGCATGGGCGATTTCGGTGCCGATCAGCTTGTTGGTCGGCAGCATGGGATACAGCAGAAACAGCGCCACGGTGCCGACAGCGCCAGCGCCGATGGATGTGATTGTTACCAATGCGCCGAGCAGAAGACCCGTAATTACGGTCGCAATATTTTGTTCGGACAGCGTCATTCGCGTTATCCATACGTCGTTGCGATGACTGTATTCGAGCAGTTTGTTTTTGAAGATGATGGCTAAAGCGGTGAAGATCAGCGCGAAGCCGAGCGCGCTTTTGATGAATGAGTTAACGCCGGAGCTGTTAAAGCCGATGTGATGCATCGCCGCCAGCGTAATAAGGCTCGCAGGTAAGCTGCCGAGTGCGAGCCAGCCAGTGATTTTCCAGTTGATGTTCTTGCGCTTGTTGTGAACGTATACGCCGCCGCCTTTCGTAATGGCGGCATACAGTAAATCGGTCCCCACTGCGCTCGATGGCGGTACGCCGAAATGCAGCAGAATCGGCGTCATCAGCGAGCCGCCGCCGACGCCAGTCAATCCGACGATGAAACCGACCACCAGACCGGAGATGACATAAGTAAGATCGAACTGCATAAATAACCTTTGTTGTTGAAGTGTTGATTTAGCAACAGGCCGCGCAGCGTAGCAGTGCAGCCCGAGTGCGCCAAATGCCTAAAAGTTAGGACGTTATAACTTCGGCGGGCACCATGACCGTTTCTTGCGGTCTTTGCGTTATCGGTGTCGCGTTTGAATCGTCACCATCAACGGATAGACTCCCGCCACATTCGATCAGGAGCTTTGCAATGCCGGAACATTTCCATATGCCCGCCGAATGGGAGCCCCATCAGCGCTGCTGGATGGCATGGCCATGCAACGAAACCATTTGGCCGAACGGTATGGAGAATGCCCGCCGCAATTTCGCTGCGGTCGTTCGCGCCATTCTCGAATTCGAACCCGTAACGCTGCTGGTGCGGCCGCAGGATCGAGCGTTTGCTTATCAACTGTGCGGTGAGCAGGTGACGTATTGGGAGTATCCCGTCGACGATTCGTGGATGCGCGATTTCGGTCCCACCTTCGTCGTCGATACGCAGAAAAATGTCGCCGGAGTGAATTGGCGTTTTAACGGCTGGGGCAAATATCCGCACGCCAACGATCAACACGTCGCGAAGCATGTGCTTGAGAGATTGGAGTTGCCGTGTATCGATGCACCATTGGTACTCGAGGGTGGCGCGATTCATGTCGATGGCGAGGGTACGGTACTGACCACCGAGCAGTGTCTGCTGCATCCGAATCGCAATCCGGAACTGTCGCAGGCCGATATCGAAGCGCTGGTGCTGGAATATCTAGGCGCAAAAAAAATGATCTGGCTGCGCGAGGGTGTTGCCGATGACGACACGGATGGGCATATCGACGAAATCGCCTGCTTCGTTCAGCCCGGTGTTGTGCTTGCGCTGATCGGCACCGACAAAAACGATATCGATTATCAGCGGCTGCAAACCAATCTCGGCATTTTGCGCGACTCGACCGATGCGCGCGGTCGCAAGCTTGACGTGATAACCATCGAGCAACCCGAGGTGGCTTATAAAGGCGAGCTGCGGCTGTCGCAGTCTTATGTGAATTTTTATCTCGCCAATGGCGGTGTCGTGATGCCGGCATTCGACGATCGCCGTCGCGATGCCCAGGCGTATGGTTTGCTACAGGAGATATTTTCCGGGCGCAAAGTTATACAAGTGCCGGCGCGTGAACTTGCTTACGGCGGCGGCAACATTCATTGCATTACGCAGCAGCAACCGCTTACGGAACAACAATCGCTCACGTAATAACAATCGTTTACGCAGCATCAACCGAGGGAGATATCGACATGAATCGAGTGACCGTTGCCGCGACGCAAATGGCCTGCGATTGGAATCGCGAAGCGAATATTCAGCGCGGCGAAAAACTGGTGCGCCAAGCTGCGCAGCAAGGCGCGCAAATCATCCTGTTGCAGGAATTGTTCGAAACGCCGTATTTCTGCATCGATCAAAATCCCGAGCACTTCGCGTTGGCGACACCGCTCGACAAGAATCCTGCGGTAAAACATTTTCGCGAGGTTGCGCGTGAATTGCAGGTTGTGTTGCCGATCAGCTTTTTCGAACGTGCCAACAATGCTTACTACAATTCGATGGCGATGATCGACGCAGATGGCGATGTGCTCGGTGTTTATCGCAAAACGCATATTCCCAACGGACCGGGTTATCAGGAAAAACAGTTTTTCAATCCGGGCGATACCGGTTTCAAGGTCTGGCAGACGCGCTACGGCCGCATCGGCGTCGGTATCTGCTGGGATCAGTGGTTCCCCGAAACGGCGCGCGCATTGGCATTACTCGGCGCGGAAATGATTTTTTATCCAACCGCAATTGGTTCCGAGCCTCACGATAAAACGATCGATTCGAAAGACCATTGGCAACGCGTCATGCAGGGTCACGCTGCCGCCAATATGATGCCGGTGATTGCCTCCAATCGTTTTGGCCCCGAAAGCAGTAAAGGCGATGACACATTGAGCATCACCTTTTACGGCTCATCGTTTATCTCCGATCAGACCGGTGCAATGTTGCAGGTCGCCGATCGCACCGGCGAAGCGGTACTAGTCCAAAGTTTCGATCTCGATGCGCTGCGCCGCATGCGTGCGGCATGGGGTTTGTTTCGCGATCGGCGACCGCATTGCTACCACATTCTCGGTACCGTCGACGGCCTTACTCAGCAGTAGCTCCACAGCAAACCCCAGCAGTAGGGCAGGGGTGCCAAATCAATCACATTCTCGACCTGCTTCAGCGCCGGAAGCGTGTCTTTTGAACGATTGCGTCCATAATTATCGCGAAGCTCTAACTGGGCAATGTCGTGCATACAATTCGTAATAAATCGATGAGAACGCCGAAATGATCGGGCGCGAGCAAAACGTCATCCATGAAGCTGTTGTGTTCTTCGACGATTCGGTACTCGTCAAAGAAATGCTTCAGGTCGAGTTTGAAGCGGTTCTTGATCAGGTCGTGGGGATTCCCGAGTTTGCCGGGCGGGAAATCTGTGCGAGCTTTCTGCGTATTAATCAGCGCTTACAGATTCTCGGCGCCGTATTTTTCCTAGTCGATTTCGACGAGCGCGGTTACGTAAACCGCAGCTGGAATATGCCGCTGGCCCACCTGCTGGATAACGCGGGGCGAGGTCCGGATCTCGGCGGCGGGCGCATTCGGCTCGCTTGCCGAAGCCAATGCTCAATACCGTGGCACTCGCGCCAGTTGTGGGACCCGATACTCGACGGCGATAACAATTCGTTGCAGCAAATGACACTCGCGATCCAGCGCAACCGTCTGGGCTTGGCGGCGGAAATCCCCGATGTGACCGATGCGGTGGGCCAACCGCCCCTGCTGCAAGCGATCGAACAAAATGCCGAGAACGAAACAAAAGCCCCCGGTAAAAGCCAGCAGGCGGTCGAGCGTGCAACCCAGAAACTCGAACAGGATTACCGCAATAAACTTGCGGCGCTGAAAGAAGATCAGCAACTGCAAATGGCGACGTTGAAATCGTCGCTGCAGCAGCAAACCGATCAATTGCATCAGCATTACCAAATTCAGCTAAAGCAAAGCAAAGGCGCGTTTGAAGCCACGCAGAAATTACTGCGCGATGAAAAGAAACGCAGTCAGGCACTAAAGCAGAAGCTGGCTGCGCAAGTCGATGAATTCCAGCAGGCGCGCGAACAATTTCAGCATGAGCTCGACGCGCAGCAGCGCGAAGTCGAGCATGAGCGGGATGCCGTGCATCGCCACGGCGTGGCGCAATTGCAGCAGCAATTTCAGGTTGAGCTGAAGGCCCGAGTCGATCAGGCCTCGGCGGAACTGCGCGAAATGCTCGACATGCGCGAAGTTGAACTGTTTTACCGCGAGGAACAGCTCGGTACGTTGCGCGAAGAAATAGCGCGCTTGCGTCAGGAGCGCGAGCGGTTGATTGGGCAGGCGGCCGATAGCTTGCTGCAGGATCTGGTGGAAAGCGGCGTTGCGTTTGTCGCGTATCAGCCGGGCGTCGATGCGATGACGATTCCGGTTCGCGACATTCCCCGTTATCTTGAATCGCCGTTGAGCTATGTCGCCGAAAAATGCGCGGTCGAGCCCGAGTTGTATCAACAATGGCTAAGCCATCATGAGCTGCCGGTCTGCAACGCGCCGCATGCGGACGGCACAATGTGCGGTGACTTACTCGCCAAGGTTGAGCGCCCAAGCGAGTTTTTACCCGGACGCAGCGATCGCTGCGCTGTGCACACCGAGGATAATCCGTTGCCCCGCTCGGCTAAAACGGTGGGCTCGACCTGATGCTGCGTCAGCTGGCGGAGCAGGCGCCGATCGAGCGCATTGCCCTGCCGGAATGGCAGCAGGCGGGTGTGGACGTGCTGTTGTGGCGGCTCGATCGAATAGAACCAGCCGGCTGCGGCAATAAGTTGTTCAAACTCGCTGAAAATCTGCAGCGCGCGAAAGCTGAGGGCTATACGCGCATCCTGAGTTTCGGCGGCGTTTTTTCGAATCATATTCATGCGTTGGCGCTGCATGGCGCAACGCAGGGGTTCGAAACAATCGGCGTTATTCGCGGGGAGCCCGAGGCAGCAGACAATCCCACCTTGAGCGATGCGCGGCGCGCGGGTATGCATTTGCATTTCGTCGATCGCACTACGTATCGTCAGGCACATCAGGCTTCCCTAAGCGAGCGCTGGTTCGCGCAATTGCAGCGGCAATTCGGACCTTGCTACATCATCCCTGAAGGGGGTGCCAATGTGGCCGGCGTCCTCGGCTGCCGCGTGTTGGGGGAGGTGATCGCGGCTCAATGCGTCAAACCGGACGTCGTGGTTGTGGCCTGCGGTACCGGCTCAACGCTTGCGGGGGTTGTCGCCGGAACGGACGGTTGCGCTTCGGTGCTCGGCGTAGCGGTATTAAAAGGAGGCGACTTCCTAGGCGAGAATGTGCGCGGCTTTTTGCGTGAGGTTGGCGCTGGTAATAGCACGCGTTGGGCCATCGATACCGAGCACCATTGCGGCGGCTATGCGCGTGTGACGCCAGCGCTGCAATGTTTCATCGACCGCTTTACGGGGTTGACCGATATTCCGGTCGAACCGATCTACACGGGGAAAATGTTGTACGCTATCGACCGTCGAATAGAGCGTGGGGATTTCGCTCGCGACACCCGCGTGCTGGCCATCCATACCGGTGGCTTACAGGGGGCGCGCGGCTTCTCGTACCGATACAACACCAACAACAAACCGCAATGGGTGGGAGCTGATAGCTAGGTTCTCGCCGGATGATTCGGTAATGAATGCACTATTAATGGACCAGGACTTAAAGAAGCATTTGCTGCAGACGATGGTGCCGGTCAAAGCGTTGACCGAAGACCATCTGCATACGCTGATGCGCGACACGCAAATCGAGATCGTTTGCCGGGGCCAAACGATCTGTCGGCGTGGCGATGGCGATAACACGCATATTTATCTGCTCAGCGGCAGCGTCAATATCGAAACCGATGGTGTCGGCATTGAGATACAAGCCAACGATGCGGCGGCTCATTTGCCACTCGCGCACTATCAGCCACGCCTCAATACGGTCGTCGCCACCGACGATTGCGAAATTATCCGCTTCGATAGCGATCAACTCGATGCCATGCTGGCATGGGATCAAGCGGCTAATTACATCATTCTCGATATCACCGGTCAGCGCGATCTCGATGAAGACGCGGACTGGATGCTGACTCTTCTGCACTCGAATTTATTCTACAAAGTACCGCCGATGAATATTCGGCACGTGTTGTCGCGTTTCCAATCCCAGTTTGCGCATTCCGGAGATGTTATCGTCCGTCAGGGCGAGTTCGGCGATAGTTGCTACTTCATCAAGGAAGGCAGCGTGTCGGTCTATCGCGCGGATGAGAGCAAAGGCAAATCCGCGCTGATTGCCGAGCTTGGCGTCGGCCGCTGTTTTGGCGAGGACGCGCTGGTCAACGATGCGCCGCGCAATGCCACGGTGGCGATGCGCGAAAACGGTGTGTTGATGCGCCTTGATCGCCAGGATTTCTACCTTCTATTGAAGGCGCCGGCCGTGAATAATTATTCGCTGGCTGATGTCGAGCGCGAAATGAACGCGGGCGCTCAACTGCTCGATGTGCGCACCGAGGAGGAATACGATCTCGCGCACGCGGCGGGTGCGCAAAATATGCCGCTAAAAATCCTGAAACTGAAATCGCGGTTACTCGATCGCAACACGCACTACATCGCGTACTGCAACAGCGGTCGTCGCAGCAATGCAGCCGCGCACTTGCTCTCCGAAGACGGCTACAACGTCACCGCGCTGCGCAGTGGCTTCGAAAAGCTGTCGCTGGCGCAGCGCACGCGTTTTTTGAATGTAGGTGATGAGGCTTATCTCGAGGCGCAGCGCAAATTGGCGAGCGAACCAACCCCGCGCAGTCAGGCTCAATAATTTCCAGCGTATTAGTGGCATTTCTTCGATGTAGGGTTCAAAAATCCATGCGGCCCGCCTGTGTATAATGCCGCTCACTTGGCATGGCGAGGCCCGCGCTCATGGATTCCTTCCGCAATATCGGCATCATCGGTCGCGATGGCAGTGGCGTTACCGAATCGCTGCAGCGATTGATTGCATTTCTGCGCAGCCGCGGTCTGACAATCATTGTCGGCGATCACATTCAGCATTTGCTCGATGAACGCGACTTAAGCGATGTGCGTATTTCCTCGCGCAAAATGATCGGCGAAGTCAGCGATCTGATTATTGTCGTCGGCGGTGACGGCAGCCTGCTCGCCGCTGCCCGTACGCTCGCTCGATATGACGTGCCGGTCCTTGGCGTCAATCGTGGTCGTCTCGGTTTTCTCACCGATGTCTCGCCGGATGAAATCGAGCTGCGCGTTGGCGAAGTGCTCGATGGCCAATACCGTATCGAGAAACGATTTTTGCTCGACGTCGTCGTCAAACACAACGGCGAAGCGGTCGGTGCTGCCGATGCATTGAACGATATCGTCGTGAACTCGGGCGCGTCGGCAAAAATGATCGAATTCGAGTTATACATCGAAGGCGAATTCGTTTATCGGCAACGCTCGGACGGTTTAATTGTGTCGACACCGACCGGATCGACCGCTTATTCATTATCCGGTGGCGGCCCGATCATGCATCCGCGGCTCGATGCGATCGCGCTGGTGCCGATGTTTCCGCATACGCTGAGCAGCCGCCCGATCGTCGTCGATGGCGCGAGCGAAATTAAAATCATCATTTGTGAAAGTCACACGACACAGTTACCGGTTACATGTGACGGCCAGGTAAATTTGACCGCGCAATGCGGTGACGCGGTTTACATCACGAAAAAGCCGCATAAATTGAAATTGATCCACCCGCTAACGCACAGCTTTTATGCGAGTTGCCGCGACAAACTCGGCTGGCACACATCCCGTTATTAATCGTTAAAGTTGTTTTCCAATGGCTGAATTGAAAGCGCTTGAAGTGGCATCGGGAGAAGACCTGCTGCCTTTTAGCCGATATCTGTGGGGTATCGGTTTACCGCACCGCATTCTCGTCGACGATGAACGCCAAATCGTATTGGTAAAGCACGCGGAACAAATCGATGCGGTGCGGGATTTATATGCACGCCAGCGCCGCGGCGAAGAGTTACCCAAAAAACCGAATTTTCCGGCTGCACCTAACTCTGCTTTGATTGCGCTGCGACGCGCCCCCATCACACTGATATTGATTTTGCTCAGCATCATCGGTTTCGCAATCGCCGCGTTCGATACATCGCTGCTGCCGTGGCTCACGTATTTCAAATTTGAACAACAAGGCAACAGCATCGTTTTCAGCGCCATGAATGGCGAATACTGGCGCTTGCTAACACCGATTTTTCTGCATTTTGGCTTATTGCATATCGTATTCAATGTGTTGTGGCTGTGGGAACTCGGTCGTCGCGTCGAGCTGGCGCATGGTGGGCGCTGGTTGCTCGTTATCGTTGTCGCGATTGGCGTTGGATCGAATATCGCGCAGGCCATGTTCGCGCGTACGGCAATTTTTGGCGGTATGTCCGGCGTCGATTACGGCTTGCTCGCCTATTGCTGGTTATGGGGCTGGTTGCGCAAGGATCAGGTTCTGCACGTGCCGACACCGGTTCTCATCGCGATGATCGCGTTAATGGTGCTGAGCATGACGGGCTTTACCATCTTGCTCGGTGCCGGTGCGGTCGCCAATGCGGCGCACGTCGGTGGTTTATTGATGGGCTTCATCGTTGGTGCAATCTCGTTAGTGGTAGTGCCACTCCTGCGCCAACGCCGTTAATTTTTTCGCAGTTTTTTTGGTAGGAGCGATCCGATGGATTTTCAACAAATCATCAATGCGATGACTCCGGAAATTTATCAAAACCTGAAGCGCGCGGTCGAAATCGGCAAATGGCCCGATGGCCGCGTGCTAACCGCCGAGCAGCGCGAACTCAGCATGCAAGCGGTTATTGTTTATGAAGCGAAATTCGTCGAAGAAAAAGAGCGCACCGGCTATATCGATCGCGGCAGCAAGGAAGAGGGCGAAATGTGCGATGACGACAAGCACGAGCACGATGCTCCGCAATCGTTGAAATGGTTGCAATAATTCGCTGTAAAAATAAAAAGGAGATTTAGATGCTGAAAGTATTCGGCATGTCGGCGTCGGGCAATTGTCATAAAGTGAAATTGTTGCTCGAACAATTAGAGTGCCCGTATCAATGGCAGGAAGTCGATATCATGACGGGCACGACGCGAACGCAAGATTTTTTGGCGATGAATCCTAACGGTCGCGTGCCATTACTGGAGCTGGCCGACGGTGAATACTTGCCGGAATCGAACGCCATTTTGTGTTATTTGGCCGACGGGACTTTGCTCTGGCCTGCGGAAAAACTTCAACACGCGCAAGTATTGCAATGGCTGTTCTTCGAACAATACAGCCATGAGCCTTACATCGCAGTTGCACGCTTCATTCGCAAATTTTTACCTGCGGATCATGCGCGCCAAACTGAGTTGCCTCGGTTGCACGAGCGTGGCAATCAGGCGCTGGCGGTAATGGAAACACATCTGGCTAATCGCACGTATTTTGTTGGCGAACGCTATTCAATCGCGGATATCGCATTATTTGCATATACGCATTGCGCTGCCGATGGCGGTTTCGATTTAAACGCATATCCAGCAGTAACCGCATGGTTGCAGCGCGTGCGTGCGCAGCCGAAATTTATCGAAATGACGTGAGGTTGGTTTGAGTAGTTTATTGGCGGCGGGGAATTTACTGGCAACAGGTCAGTTACGGAAAATGCGCGTCGAATTGACGGCGCCGGTGTCGTATCAGTTACGCGTCGGCGACACCGATATCGATTTGAATTCGCTGCTTGGCCGCTCGATTGCTTTGCAATTCACCGGTGTAATTAATTGCTTACATTGCGGCCGTAAAACAAAGAAAAGTTTCAGTCAGGGTTTTTGTTATCCGTGCTTTCAATCGCTCGCGCAATGCGACAGCTGTATCGTCGCGCCCGAACGGTGTCACTGGGAAGCCGGTACATGTCGCGAGCCGACATGGGCCGAAGCGCATTGCCATCAGCCGCATATCGTTTATCTCGCGAACTCATCCGGGATCAAGGCCGGTATCACGCGCGGCACCCAGGTTCCGACGCGTTGGATCGATCAAGGCGCAGTACAAGCATTGCCGATTCTCGGCGTACAGACGCGGCAACAATCGGGCTTGGTCGAGATAATGTTAAAGCAGCACGTTGCCGACAAAACCAATTGGCGTGCAATGCTGAAAGGTCAAATCGATGAGATCGATCTGCGAGCACAGCGCGATCGTTTACTCGAGGTCTGCCGTAATGAGCTGGAACAATTGCAGCAACGTTTCGGTATTCACGCGATCCAAGTGCTGTCCGATGCCGAGCCTGTGGAAATCTCATATCCGGTGCTGCAACATCCGGACAAAATTGTCAGTCTCGATTTCGATAAAACACCGCATGTGGCCGGCAAATTGCTCGGCATCAAAGGGCAATATTTAATGCTCGATACCGGTGTGATCAATATCCGTAAATTTGGGGCGTACCACGTTCAAGTTTCTGCCGATTAGCGGTGGCGCGGTAGCTGGAGAAAATCATGCGCGATGCACAACCCCGTAGCATTTATTTGAAAGATTATCGGGTGCCCGATTTTCTGATCGATACGACGGAATTGCATTTTTCGTTGTTCGAAGAAAAAACAATCGTGCGTTCGAAGCTGGCGATGCGGCGCAATCCGGCGGCGGAAAATCCGCACGCGCCGCTGCAACTCAACGGGCAGGAATTACTGCTGTGCAGCGTCGCAATTAACGGCCATCAATTGGCGAGCGGCGAATATGCGCTCGATCCCGATCACCTGACGATCGCCGATGTGCCCGCCCAATTTACGTTCGAGTGCGAAACCGAAATCAAGCCGCAGCTCAATACATCGCTCGAAGGTTTGTATAAATCGCGCACGATGTTTTGCACGCAATGCGAAGCTGAAGGTTTTCGCAAGATCACCTATTTTCTCGATCGACCTGATGTGATGTCCGTATATACCGTGACGGTCGAGGCCGAGCGTGCGCGCTATCCCGTGCTGTTATCGAATGGAAATTTAATCGCGCAGACCGATATTGCCGGCGGCCGCCACGCGACGACGTGGCAAGATCCTTTTAAAAAGCCGTGTTATCTGTTCGCGCTCGTCGCGGGCGATCTTTCCTGCCTCGAAGATCATTTCACGACGATGAACGGTCGCAGCGTAACGTTGCGTATTTATGTCGAGCCGAAAGATATCGATAAATGCGATCACGCGATGGCTTCGCTGAAGCATTCAATGCGCTGGGACGAGCAGGTTTACGGTCGCGAATACGATCTGGATATTTTCAATATCGTCGCGGTCGATGATTTCAATATGGGGGCGATGGAAAACAAAAGCCTCAATATTTTCAATACATCGTGCGTACTCGCGCATCCATCGACAACAACCGATATGGGTTTTCAGCGCGTCGAAGGTGTTGTCGCGCACGAATATTTTCACAACTGGTCCGGTAATCGCGTGACCTGCCGCGATTGGTTTCAGTTGAGTTTGAAGGAAGGGTTTACGGTATTTCGCGACGCGGAATTCTCGGCCGATATGGGGTCGCGCACCGTGAAGCGCGTCGAGGATGTGAGCTTGCTGCGCACACTGCAATTCGCTGAAGACGCAGGGCCGATGGCGCATCCGGTTCGGCCCGATTCGTATATGGAAATTTCTAATTTTTATACGCTGACGGTGTACGAAAAGGGTTCCGAAGTTGTGCGCATGTTGCACGAATTGCTCGGCGCCGAATTATTTCGCAAAGGCACCGATTTATATTTCGAGCGTCATGACGGGCAAGCAGTCACTTGCGACGATTTCGTGCGGGCGATGGAAGAAGTCAGCGGCAGAGATCTGGCGCAATTTCGTCGCTGGTATACGCAAGCGGGTACTCCACGCGTCGATGTGAGTGGTCATTACGATGAAGATGCGCGCACCTATACATTGAGCGTGCGGCAATCGTGCCCGGTCACGCCCGGCCAGCCGCGTAAGGAGCCGATGCATATTCCGCTCGCGATGGCATTGCTCGGCGATGCCGGCGCACTGCGTTTGCAGTTAGAAAATGCCGAAGCAAATCATGAAAGTGCCGACAATACCGAACTCGTGCTCGATATCACGCAGCCGGAACAACAATTCACGTTCATCGATATTCCGGAAAAGCCGGTGCCGAGTTTATTGCGCGGTTTCTCAGCGCCGGTGAAATTGCATTTTCCCTATTCGCGCGATGAGCTGATGTTTTTGATGAGCAGCGACAGTGATGGTTTTTGTCGCTGGGACGCGGGTCAACAGCTGTCGGTGGCGATATTGAGCGATATGATCGCGGCGTATCAGCTCGGCGTGGATATGCGTATCGATGAGCGGTTGATCGATGCGTTCAGAGTATTGCTCACCGACGATACGCTCGACCGCGCGATGGTGGCGTTGATGCTGACGTTGCCGAGCGAAAATTATCTCGCCGAAATCTACGATGTCGCCGACGTCGCGGCGATTCATGCCGCGCGGCAGGCGTTGCGTTGCCAAATTGCAAAATCATTGCGTGCGGAGTTGTGGCAGACCTATCAGGCGAATCGCAGTAGCGAACCTTACAAAGCCGACGCTGCACAAATTGCGCAGCGCAGCTTGAAAAATACCTGCCTTGCGTATTTGATGTTGCTCGAAGAACCGGGCATTACGTCGGCGTGCGTGGAGCAGTTTGAATCGGCAAATAACATGACGGATGTGATGGCGGCGTTAACGGCGCTCGTCAACAGTCAGCAGGCCGATGCAAAAGCGCAGGCACTCGAACAGTTTTATTCGCGTTGGCAACATGAATCGCTCGTCGTCAATCAATGGTTCCAGGTACAGGCGACCTGCGTATTGCCGGGTACGCTCGAAACGGTGCAGCAATTGATGCAGCATCCGGCGTTCGATATTAAAAATCCCAATAAAATACGTGCACTGATCGGCGCATTCGCAGCGCAGAATGCGGTGAATTTTCATCGTACCGATGGCGCTGGTTATCGTTTTCTCGCGGATCAGGTGATTGCGTTGAATCGCATGAACCCGCAAATCGCATCGCGGCAATTGGCGCCGTTATCGAAATGGCAAAAATATCCAGCGCAGACACAGCAACGCATGCTGGCTGAATTGCGGCGTATCGCCGCCGAACCGGATCTATCGCGCGATGTGTATGAAATTGTCGCGAAGAGCCTGGCGCAGGCGGATCAGCCGAACAATTAATCGAACAGGAGTTAAAGATGCAAATTCGCCCCCGCCGTTCTGCGTTATACCTGCCGGGCAGCAATCAACGTGCGTTGGAAAAATCGAAAACCTTATCGATCGATGCGGTGATTCTCGATCTCGAAGATGCGGTTGCGCCCGATCAGAAAATCGCAGCGCGCGATCAGGTGGCCGCTGCGGTCAAAGCGGGGGGCTTCGGAAATCGCGAAGTCGTCATTCGCATCAACGCCTTGTCGACTGCGTGGGGACGCGATGATTTAGTAGCCGCTGCCGCAGCGCAACCGGCGGCGATTTGTGTGCCGAAAATGGAATCCGCCGAGCAGGTCCGTGAAGTCGCCGCTGCGCTCGACGCGTGCAACGCCTCGAAAGACATCGGTATCTGGGCGATGCTCGAAACACCGCTCGGCATTTTAAATGCGGCGCAAATCGCGTCCGCGCATTCGCGCATGAAAGTGTTGGTAATGGGTACGTCGGATCTGGCAAAGGATTTGCGCGTGCCGCATACGCCGGATCGTCTCGGTTTTGTGACTTCGCTTGGATTGTGTGTGCTTGCCGCGCGCGCGTATGGGCTCGATATTCTCGATGGAGTGCATCTCGATTTAAGCGGTGGCGATGAGTTTCGCGCTATTTGCGAACAAGGCCGTCAATTGGGATTCGACGGAAAAACACTGATTCATCCGAATCAGATTGTCGCGGCAAATCAAGTTTTCGGCCCGGGCATCGAAGCGATCGAACGCGCGAAACGAATTATCGCGGCGTGGGAAGAGGCAGAGCGCGAAGGAAAAGGCGTTGCGGTGCTCGATGGTAAACTCGTCGAAAATCTGCATGCGGCGGAAGCGCAGCGTATCTTGGCAATCGCCAACTCGATCAATGCAATGCAGTAATCCAATTCGCGATCAGCGTAGTTGACGCATCTGTATCGCAGCGGGGATTAATACCAGCAAAAATAATAAAAAGGCGATCGAATAGCTGCCGCCGACATCGCGCAGCGACGCGGCAATAACCGAACCAGCGGCACCGATGGCGAGAAAGGTGCCGCTTAATCCCATCACTTGGCCGAATGCCCGCGTGTCGAAGCGCGATGCGATTGTTGCGCCGAGCAGTGGGAGATAACCCGCATAGACAAAGCCAAGAATTGCAGTGCCGATCGATAGCAATACGTAACTGGATGCGGCGCTAATGCACAGAATCGATACGATCATGCCGGCGACGACACACCACAACAAAACGCGCTGATCCAAACGATCGGATAATTTACCGAACAGTATTTTTCCGATCAGCATCAGTACTGATAACTGCGCGACGAGAAAAGCAGTTTGTTGTTGGGTCACTCCGATGTCCTGAGCGTATGCGCCCAGATTCATTTGAATCGCATTGAATGTCAGCAGCAGCGGCATGAAGCTCAATACGATAATGCGGAAATCGGGCGAGCGCAGAATTTCCGCAGTACTCAATGCCGCTGGTTTTTCAGTGGGTTGGTTGAGGGAGTATTCGAGCAGCGTCGCTTCTTCGTGTGGCGGACGGCGTTGCAATATGCGCCACGCTATCGGTGTTACAACAATGGAGCTAATTGCTGCGAGTGCAATAAAGGTCACACGCCAGCCGAAATGATCCATTAATAGTGCGGCAAGCGGGGGCATTAAAAATCCACCGAGCGACGTACCCAATGTGGCGCAGGCGATGGCGAGACCGCGATCTTTGGTGAACCATCGGGTCGCCAGCGTCTGCGCGGCCATCGCACCGGTCAACACGAGGCCGAGCGGGAGCACTAATAAATACACCGCAATGATTTGCCATACCGCTTGCGCCAATGCGATCAGCGCGAGCCCGAGCGAAAAGGTCAGGGCACCGCCGCAAATTAACCAATGACTCGGCAATCGATCGAGCGCGCGGCCAGCGAATGGTGAAAGTAATCCAGATATGACCTGCGATGCGACGATAGCCAGCATGATGTGGCTACGTACCGCGCCGAATTCTTGACTCCACGGTACCACCCACAGCGTGAAGCAGTAGTAGTGCATACCGATACATAGCGATTGAAACAGCAGCGTAATGCCGATGACATTCCAGCCGTAATACCAGTTCAATCTTCGGTACGCGCTGAATTTGAACAGTGAAGGAAGTCGCACGATGGGATGCTGGCAACAGGAACAGGCCAGTCACGATAGCAGATATGATTAAGCAGGCGAAATGCAAAGCGTGCACCGAAATAAAAACGCCGACGTATTGTCGGCGTTTTCTGCGGTACCGCGATCAATACCAGATCGAAATGAAGAATCGAATCACATCAGCTTCGAATGAGTACAACGGTTCGGTGCCGGCAGTTATACCTTTTACACGCGCATCGTGATAATTGTTGTAGTCGAATTTAATGCGGTCCCAGAAAATATTGACGCTACTTTTGTCGATCCATTTACTGCGAAACGGTAACTCGTAACTAACGCCTGCGCCGATAGTGAACGAATCGAAATCGCTTAATTGCTTGTCTCGCGTCATGTGATTCTGCGCAGTTTCGAAGGCGAATAAGTCGCTGTAAAAATCGGCAGCCGATTGTTGATATTTGCGCACGTGGATATCGAACAGCCAGCCGGAGGGTAATGTGTGGTTGTAGCCGAGCTCAACGGTGTGGCTTTTGATATCCCACCCATCCCAGAAGTAGCGGTAGCTGCCATACACGGCTGCGCGATAGTTAGGCAGGTGGTAGCGCGCGCGTAAGGTGGTGGTATAACTGGTGCGCGCTTCCGGGAAAATCTCGGAGCTCCATGAATACGTTGCGCCATCTGTAAAACGAAATTGGCGATAAGGATTGCTGAGATAGCCATCGTCGACCATGACTTCCTGGCTCAGGTTGACGATTAAATTTCTCGTCAAAATCTGTGTCAAACCAACGCGATATTCTTGGTGTAGCGATGTTTCTTTGAAATCGTCGTCGGTGTTGTCTTTAATTGTGTTATTGCTGCGCGTGTAGCCAAAGCTCAGCGTGCTTAAATCGCCAAAAAAATCCTGGCTGACATCGAAATTAAATGTCTTCGATAAATAATCGCTTTCGGAACTGTCGATATAGCTGGCGCTGAGCAGCGCCCGATCGTAGAGATACGTGGCGCCAACACTTTTCTCGGTGCGCTTGTCCTCGAACGGGCTGGCTTGTGTGACGACATCAATCGAGGCGCTGCTGACGTTATCCACGTAGTAGTTGGCATTGACCGAAAATTTATCGGCAATATTTTTACGCACGAGCACTGAAGGGCCGTCGACCTCCAGACCGCCGCCATCGTAGCGATGATAGAGAACGTCGACACGCTCTTCGGGCAATACCGCGGCGAACGTTGTCGAGCAG
Source organism: uncultured Spongiibacteraceae bacterium (assembly GCA_946480345.1). Next base: position 769 of record CAMLJR010000041.1, on the reverse strand, counting down.
CACAATAAAAAAAGCGCGAACGAGCGAAAAGAATCAGGGAGGAATTTATTAGTTGCAACCACAGCCACCGCCGCTTCCTCCCTGTCCGCCGCGAGAGCCTTCGCGCACACCATATACGTGCGCGAGATAAACGCCCGATACCGGATCGCGCTCGAAGCTCATGATCGGATCGGCCATATGGTCGCGTTCGTAGGGTTTAACCCACGGCTGAATCGAACTGCAGGCGGTGCCGAACAGCGCGATGAAGGTGATAAAAGTCAGGCGTAACATTATTCGCGAATCAATTCCTTGATCTGTTGTTCGTAATCGTTTTCGTAACCGGGTTTATAGCCTTTGTGCAAATAACGCATATTACCGTCACGATCGATCAGCACTGTGGTAGGCATTGCGCTGACATTATAGCTGGCGCTGACGTCGCCCATGTTGTCGAGCAACACCGGAAAGCTAACCGGAATATCCTTCAATAATTTATTCGCGAGTGCCGAGTCCTTATCGACGTTGACGCCCACGACGTTAAATCCGAGCTTGCTGTAGCGTTGTTGCAATGCGTTGAGGTGCGGCATTTCCTGACGGCACGGGCCGCACCACGAGGCCCAAAAATTCAGCAGGATCACTTCACCGCGATGCTCGCTGAGGCGAATGTTATCGCCAGACATACTTTTCAGCGCGAAATCAGGCGCCGAATCATTTGCGTGGCCGAGCGAACAGATCGTTGCAAATAAAACCGCATAAAAACCGGACAAAAAGTGTTTCGCGACCATAATAATTA
>CAMLJR010000040.1 GCA_946480345.1 uncultured Spongiibacteraceae bacterium | reverse complement strand
TGCGCGAGACGTTTAATCTGCGATTCGCGTACCGCGTTGTTGTCGATTTCGAGAATATCGACATCGTCTTCGGTTTTGAGTCGATATTTGTTTACGCCGACAATCACGTCATCGCCGCGATCGATGCGCGCCTGTTTACGCGCCGCGGATTCTTCGATTTTCAGTTTCGGCAAACCGGTTTCGATCGCTTTCGCCATGCCGCCGGCCGCTTCGATCTCTTCGATCATCGCCCAGGCTTTATCGGCCAATTGCTGCGTCAGCGATTCCATGAAGTACGAACCGCCCCATGGATCGACCACATTGGTAATGCCGGTTTCTTCCTGAATGATCAGCTGAGTGTTACGGGCGATACGCGCCGAAAATTCGGTCGGCAATGCAATAGCTTCGTCGAACGCGTTCGTATGCAGCGATTGCGTACCGCCGAAGACCGCTGCCATCGCTTCAATCGCAGTGCGCACGATGTTGTTGTAGGGATCCTGCTCGGTCAGGGACCAGCCCGAAGTCTGGCAGTGCGTGCGCAGCATTTTCGAGCGCTGATTTTTCGGATTGAATTCGCTGACAATGCGCGCCCACAGTTGGCGACCGGCACGTAACTTGGCGACTTCCATATAGAAATTCATGCCGATGCCCCAGAAGAACGAGAGGCGACCGGCGAATTTATCGATATCGAGTCCGGCATTGATCGCTGTGCGGATGTATTCCTTGCCATCGGCGAGCGTGTACGCGAGTTCGAGTGCCGCATCGGCACCCGCTTCCTGAATGTGATAGCCGGAAATCGAAATGGTGTTGAATTGCGGCAGGTGATCCGAGCAATACGCAATGATGTCGCCGATGATGCGCATCGATGGCGCCGGCGGATAAATGTAGGTATTGCGCACCATGAATTCTTTCAGAATGTCGTTCTGAATCGTGCCCGACAATTGATCCTGCTTCACGCCCTGCTCTTCGGCCGCAACGATATAGCCGGCGAGAATCGGCAGCACCGCGCCGTTCATCGTCATCGATACTGAAATCTTGTCGAGCGGAATGCTGTCGAACAAAATTTTCATGTCTTCGACCGAATCGATCGCGACACCGGCTTTACCGACATCGCCCGTTACGCGCGGATGATCGGAGTCGTAACCGCGGTGCGTCGCGAGATCGAATGCTACCGATACACCTTGACCGCCGGCCGCGAGTGCTTTGCGATAAAACGCATTCGATTCTTCCGCGGTCGAAAAACCCGCGTACTGGCGAATCGTCCACGGCTTTACCGCGTACATCGTCGCCTGCGGGCCGCGCACGAACGGCTCTAGACCCGGCAGCGTGTCGGCGAATGGCAGATGTTGCGCATCGGCTTTTGTGTACAGCGGTTTGACGTCGATGCCTTCCGGCGTTTGCCACGTCAACTCATCGAGCGAACCGCTTTTCAGCGATTTCGTCGCAAGTTTTTGCCATTCTTCAAGCGTATGCGGAGCGGGAGCGTATTTGTCAGCCATGGCCAACCTTCATAAATAATTAATGGTGATCGGCAGCGGGTTGATTCAATTCGATCAACACGCCATCGCACGATTTCGGGTGAATGAAAATGACTCGGCAGTTGTGTGCACCGGGCATCGGTGTTTCGCTGAGAAACTCGTAGCCTTTTGCTTTCAAACGCGCGACATCGGCATCGATATCGTCGCTGCGAAAACACAGGTGATGAATGCCGCCGCCTTTCTTTTCCAGATATTTCGCGATCGGACCTTCGCCGCGTAATGGATGTACCAACTCAATGCTGGTAGCCGGCAACGGGAAAAATGCCGTCGTTGTTTTCGCCGATTCGACATCTTCGGTACCTTCGAACTGCAAACCGAAATCATCGAGAAAGCGCTTGATCGCTTTTTCCAGATCGGGAACCGCAATCGCGATATGGTCGAGTGCAACAATCATAAAAACTCCTCACGCAGTTCCCCTTTGTTCAAGGGGAAAGCCTGCGTTAAATCAATTTCGCCAAACACGCCGCTGTACGTGCGCGTTTGCGTTCGGCAATTTCTTCCGGCGTTTCGATGACGATCTGTTCATCCGGCGTGATCTTGAACAGCGGCTGACCTTTCTTGATGATGACGCCGTCGGTGTCGATCATCACTTTTTCAATCGTACCGGCGAACGGCGCATACACCTTGTTGAACATCTTCATGACTTCAACGATGTAGAGCGGCTGGCCCTGCTGGAAGTGCGAACCTTCCTTAACGAACGAATCCATACCCGGCGCTTCGCGTGCGTAAAACATACCGCCGGATACCGCGAGAATTTCGTCCGATTTCGCCATCGGCGGCGGCACCAGCACTTTCGCCATTTTTTCCTGCAATGCTTTATCGAGCAGCTCGGCAGGAATGGTAATTGTCAGATCATCGTTCACTTTCAATTCGAAGAACTGCGTATCGAGCGCCACCATCGGCAATATCGACAGCAATTCCGCACCGGCTTGATAACCGGCATGCGCCGCTATCGCTGCATCCCATTGCGCAGCATCGATTGCTGCCGGACGCGCGCCGCTCAACGCTTTTTGCAGATCGGCATAATCCGTAACACCGAGTTTTTGTTTCAACGCTGCATAAAACGCCAGCGCCTTCTGCAGCAATTCGTTGTCATGATCCCAGATCATGTACGCAGCGGGTTTGCCCTGCTCGAAATCCATATGCAGGTAGTGATAAAGCTCGGCCAGCACTTCGATCGGATTGTAAAGCCATTCGATGCGACCATCACGTTGAGTGAAATTGTGACGGTTGAGACTGAGCCAGCCCGCGAGCAAATGCGGCTGCGCGAATAATTCGTCGATCGGTCGCAATATCAAACTTTGTTTGCGATCGAGCACAGCTGCATATGCTTTGGCATGCTCGCCCGCATTCTTCGTGTGCTGCGCGCGAATCTGTGCGTACGCGAAATTCAGATCGATCTGGCTGGTGGTTTCTTTCAGACGGCCGACAGCAGTGAGATACGGCACGATAAAACGCGTGGTCGGACGCGCATTGATATTTTGCCCGATAAACCAATTCACCAACCCGTAGTGGAATTCGAGATTGGTCGCGAGATCTTTACCGCGCAATTCGGTGCGACGCAAAATTTCGGCGAGACGCTGATAACTATCGAGACGATTTTTTCCGGTCGTCAGCAGTAACGCGATATTCGAATCGTACGCGCCGGCCAGATGGTATTTCATGAACACATCCGTATCCGGATTGTGCATGCTGATACCTTGATCGTCGCGAATTTCGCCTTCGATCGCATTCGACCAATATTCGATAACGCCGCCGGCATGCGGTTGCAACGCCTGGTTGGTGGCATTCATACGCGCTTCCACCGACGCATGCTCGCGCGGCAAACGTTCGGGTTTCGGTAAACGCTTATTGTGACGCGCCAATAACACCATCGCCTCGACCAGCGATTCGACGACGAAATAATCGTTGGCGTTGTCGGGATTAACGAACTTCATTTTGTAGCAGAGTTCGGTGACGCGATGCTCTACCTGAATCCGCGTGTTCATTTCCATGAAGAAGTGACGCTCGCCATCGACGATACATTCGAACGTCGACACTGAATCGAGCTTCACCGCCTGACCGAAACGTGCGGCTTCGTTTTCCATTTTTTCGAGAATATCGAGATCGCACGCGAGCGTGCGCGCTTCTTCTTCACGGCCAGCCGCTTGCGCTTCGGCGACAGCCGCAGTCAACTCTTCAACCGTGACCGAGACTTCGAGCAGCTTTTGCTCGTGCATTTGCAGCGAGCAATCGCGACCACCGAGCGTGATGCACCAGTCGCCGTTGCCGATTACCTGAATTTCCTGGTGACGCGTTGTTTCAATATTTAATTCGATCAATACGTTCTTGTTATCGCCGACACCGTTGCATTTCACCTCGGCGAGAATTTCGCGCAGCAATGCCGGGCCATTCGCAGCAGCCTGCTCAACCTGTTGTTCAGGAGAACCCGAATAACTGTTCGGCGCGGCCATGATGCGCTGACCTTTGCCGCCGCCGCCGGAAATGGCTTTCAGACGGAAACGGTTGTTGCGATTTTCCGCAAACACTTTCAGCAATTGTTTTTTCAACTCGACGCCGAGTTCTTCGATGCTGAATAAATCGACGCCTTTTTTGTACGACGCGAGCAGCACAACATCGGCTTTATCTTCGAGGGTCTTGCCGGCGTTGAATTTGTTCTGATCGAGCGGCAAAGACTGTTGCTCGGCCACTTTCAACAGATCGGCTTCGGTTGGGTATTTCGCGAGCAGCGTTAACGCGGTGAGGTTATCGACACCCGGCGTGGTCGAAACGCCGACATTCAATGCGGTGCGTTTTGCTTCGTCTTTCAAGCCAGCCGCGCGAACTGTATGCGAGCATGGCCCGATGAATTTGAGGCCCGCCTCTTCCATCGAGCGCACCATTTCCTCGTCTTCGGCCATGAAGCCGTAACCCGCGAAAATGCTGTTGTAACCATTCTGCTTGGCGATCTGAATAATTTGGCGAATGCGCTGTACGCGCTCTTCTTTGGTTGCGCCGGTGTAATCGGGCACACGATGCACGCGGTCGGGATCGGTCAGTTTGCGCAGCTCTGGCGCGAGCGCACTGGTGTATGTAATCGAATCTTTTTCGGACAACAAAATGCCGTAACCGTGAATGCCCATTTCGTCGAAGACATCCATCGCTTCCTTACGAATCGGGCCGCGACAGATGATCAACGGCTTCATATCGTCACACGCGAAACTACGCACCCACGCAGAAGTCGCTTTGCTCAAGCGGCGCTCGCGGTGAATCAACGGGTTATCCAAATAATATTTGTTGCTCGGCTGCACAATAAAAACCTCTTGTCGTTTGTCGTCGCGCGTTGCGAGGCGCTGACCCATTTCGCCGCACGCTCCTTCTCCTCAGCGCGCGGCGAAACACGTTCGTATCAATGAAACTCGCGCTGTACTGCGTTGAGCGGTTCGGGCTTGTAGTGTTCGAGATGGAAGCGCAGATTTTCGCCAAGCACGGTACGCAATTCGGATGGCATGACGATTTGCGAAATCGAACCAAGACTCAGCGCCTCGTTCGGATTCATCAATTCTTTTTCATAACGCTGCGCGAGCAATGCTTCCTGCTCTTTTACCCATTGCTTCGTGGCTTTTTCTGCGGCAGAGCGGGCATCGGCTTCAGCTAATCCCTGCGCGATATTGGCTTGCGTTGCATTGGCGATACGTTTTGCGACGGCGCCGCGAATTTCGCGCAATTCATCTTTGTAGACAAACTCGACACCCGCCGGACCCATCACCGCTGCCCGTGTGGTCGGCAGGGCGATAACGAGATCGGCACCGGTCGGATAATTGTTGTACGACGCGTACGCGCCGCCGAAGGCATTGCGCACCAGCACGAGAAAACGCGGAGTGCGCAGATCGATGATTGCATCGAGCATCGCGCGACCGGCCTGTACGATACCGCCCGTTTCCTGCTCGCGACCCGGCTTGAAGCCGGTGGTGTCTTCCATGAATACCATCGGAATGTTGTAGAGGTTACAGAAGCGAATGAAGCGCGCATTTTTGTACGACGCATCGATATCGATCTGACCCGAAGCCACCGCTGAATTATTCGCGACGAAACCGACGACATTGCCGCCGATACGGCCAAGGGCGCAGATGGTGTTGCGCGCACGCTCGGGCTGAATCTCGAAGAAATCGCCGTGATCGCACAATTGCTGAATCAAAATAGTAATGTCGAACGGCGTGTTGAATCCGGTCGGCGAATTGAATGCTTTCTTCAGCAGCAGATCGATATCCCAGGTTTTGCGATCGATCGGATCGGAGGTGGGCTCGAACGGCGCCAATTCATGATTGCCGGACGGCAGATAATTGAGCAGTTGTTTCACCTTTTGCAGCGCGCTGACTTCGTCAGGCACCACAAAATCGGTCACACCCGATTGCGAATGCACGCTGGGGCCACCGAGTTCTTCCGGCGTGACGTCCTCACCCAGCACCGATTTGACGACGCCGGTACCGGTCAAACCAAAAAAGGTGTCGTTCGGTTGAATGACGAAACTGCCCTGGCGCGGCAGATAAGAACCGCCACCGGCGTTGTAACCGAACATGCACATGATCGACGGCACAACGCCGCTGATTTTGCGCAACGCGGTAAATGCTTCGGCGTAACCATCGAGGCCGCCGACGCCCGCGGGTACATACGCACCGGCCGAGTCGTTCATGCCAACCAGGGGGATTTTGCGCTTGCCGGCGAGTTCGAACAGCCGCGCGAGCTTGCCGCCGTTGGTCGCGTCCATCGAACCGGCGCGCACAGTGAAATCGTGACCGTACAGCGCGACATCGCGACCGTTGATTTTGACAATGGCGGTTACGAGCGACGCGCCGTCAAGGTTGGGACCCCAGTTCTGAAACAGAATGGTTGGCTCGCTACCCGCATCTTTCAGCACCTCGATGCGCTCCCACACCGTCATGCGTTTTTTCTGGTGCTGCTTTTCGATATTGACGACACCCGCCGCTTTGCGTGGGCGCTGCGTCAGTTCATAACCCGCCTTCAGCGAGGCTTCGTAAAGACCGGGTTGGTAATTGATCTGACCGGGGACGGTGAATTCGACATCCTTGGCTTCCGCGAACGGATTGTCTAATGAAGGCGCAATCGGGGTTGTCATGGTCATGCCGTTGTCGTCTCGATGCTATTTGAAAGGAGGCTTAATAGAATGCTTGAGCAAGTTGCTGGCCGCGTCGACCAAACAGATTAGCTGCGATCATTAAGTACTTGCGTGATTTACTGCGGCGGTCGCTTTCGCGGGTTACAGCGCAAGTATCTGATCGCGTCGCGGCTGCGTTGCCGGACATCTGTTGTGCTGCTCAAAAGGCGGGTAACGTTAATTCGATAACCCATTAAAGTCAATGGAAAAAGCCGTGCTTAGCCCCCTCAAAAAAGTGTCGAAATGCTTCACATGAAGCGCTCCGTCGTTACAATGCAACCCCGCCAAAATACTCAGTGAACAGATTGCCCGTGCTCCTGGTTGAAGCCTTGCCCTACCGCGCCCTGCCTCACCATGAGAATGGCCCACACTGGTTTCTTGCCGTGCGCGATTTGGGTCAGCCCGTATGGCTCGATAGCGCGTGGCCGTTTTGCCAGCGCGGACGCTACGACATCATCAGCGCGGCACCGCTGACCCTCATCGATTCAAGCGCCACCGATTCCTTCGCTGCGACACAACAGCAATTGCAGACGCTGTTCGATGCGCGCATCGAAACCCCGGAGCTGCCATTTTGCGGGGGCGCGCTTGGGTTGTTCGGCTATGAGGCCGGGCGTCGTCTGCAAAGGCTGCCCGATCGAATCGTTGCCGGCCCCGCGTTTCCCGATGTACTCATCGGGCTGTATAGCTGGGCCATCGTTGTCGATCACCATAATCGGCAAACGACGCTCGTGATGCGCCCGGAAACTCCAGCGCCGCTGCGACGCGAATTGTTACAACGCGTGCGCGCTACAGAAATCTCTCCTCTGCCGTCGAGTTTTTGTTTGAAATCGCGATGGCGCGATGAGTTTCCGCCCGATGCTTATCGATCCGCATTCACAGCGTTACAAAAATATATTCGCGCTGGCGATTGCTATCAGGTGAATCTGGCGCGCCGCTTCAGTGCGAATTGCGATGGCGATCCATTCGCGGCATATCTGCAATTGCGCGCAACGGCGGCCGCACCTTTTTCCGCGTATCTCGAAAGCGAGCACGGTGCGGTGCTAAGTTTGTCTCCCGAGCGCTTTCTCGCCGCGGAACGTATCGCAACCGGTCAGCACGAGTTGCTGACGCAACCGATTAAAGGCACAGCCCCACGGAGCAATGATCCCGCTCGCGATCAACAGCTCGCCACTGAGTTGCAGCACAGCGAAAAAAATCGCGCCGAGAATTTGATGATCGTCGATCTGTTACGCAATGATCTCGGGCGTTCGTGCAAACCTGGCAGCATTCGCGTCGATCAATTATTTGAATTGCAAAGTTTCGCAACGGTGCATCACCTGGTGAGCAGCGTGCGCGGCGAATTGCGCGACGATCTGCATGCGCTCGATGCATTGCGCAATTGTTTTCCAGGCGGCTCTATTACCGGGGCGCCGAAAATTCGCGCCATGCAAATTATCGATGAACTGGAGCCAGAACTGCGTTCGGTATTTTGCGGCGCAATCGGCTATGTCGATGTCAGCGGCCGCATGGATACCAACATCACAATTCGCACGCTGCTCGCCTGCAATAAAAAAATCTACGCGTGGGCCGGAGGCGGAATTGTCGCCGATTCACAATGCGATGATGAATTGAACGAAACGGAGAATAAGATTTTGGCGTTGCTAAATGCACTATCAACGCTGCCAGAATAAATGGCACATCGATAGTGCAGCGTTGCACAGACTTGAATCAACTTTTAATGCGAACCCGAAAGCTGACCTTGCGAACGCTTATCGAGCTGCTCAGCGATTGTCGAATTATCGAAAACGTAACCAAACGTCTCGATATCGGAGCGATACACCTCCGCCACTCTGGCTATCATCGCTTCATTGTATTGATGCAAATAGCTCTCTTCCCGCTCTGTCTTATTAAAATACGGGAGCGTCACCGTCTTGTTCATTATTGCGGCGATGTAATTGAAATCGTCTTCGATATTTTCAAAAAAGCCAATGAAATCGATTGGCATCGTGGAAGTACCGGGAAGAAACAACATATCGGTCTGCGGAATGAAATGCAGATACTTGCGCACATTGTCTGGACTCACCCAGCCCATAACAAACTCTTCAAAGCTGTTGAATGACGATAAATTCTTTGTGGCCCAATCTTCGTCTTTAACATTGAAACCGCCTTTTTTTAGAAAGGTGTACGCCGAAAAAAGCCTGTCCCATGGATTGCGGACGAATGTAAATTTGAAATAACTACAGAAGTCCTTTTTGGAAAAAACATATTGATAACGGGATATCGGCGTGTGCCCCCCCGCCAAGCTGCCATAAAGGCTTTTGCAAATTGAAACACCCGCCGCCTTGGGAATGTGCACGAATATTGTTTTGCTCTCATCGAACGGCTTGAACGAATACTCCTCGCTCATCATTTGCCGTTTCAGCTGCATCAGTTCGAAATGAGGCCGCTTCGCCACCGAATAAATCGCACGTCTTAAATCGTGCGGCAGCTTTTGCACCAATTCCATAACTCCTCCCATGAAAAACCGAATAAAAACGGTAGACGAGACTGTAGCGAGCTGAATATAAAAAGCAGCCGGCTACCTCACAGATTAGGGCAAAGAAATATTTGTGCGGATGCGCCTTTGAATTATCGATGCAGCGCTTATGCCAAACGTTCAAATCGCTGAAAGCGCCCGACCGATTGGATCGGGCTATCGTACAGAGCTATTTTGACAAGGAAAAGAAATGATTGCGTTTACGCTTCGGTTACAGCGTTAAATTACGCACGCTGGCCTTGATGAATTCTTTTTTCAAATCTTCATAGGTGTGAACAGCGGGGAATTGCGGAAATTCGCGAATTACATTTTCCGGCGCGTGAAACAAAATTCCGGCGTCGGCTTCGGCGAGCATCGTTGTATCGTTATATGAATCGCCCGCTGCAATTACCCGGTAATACAAGCTTTTGAAAGCCAGTACCGATTGGCGCTTCGGGTTAACCTGGCGCAATTTGTAATCGACGACACGCCCTTTCTCGTCAGTTTCGAGTTTATGGCAGAGCAGTGCCGGAAAACCCAACTGTCGCATTAGGGGTTGCGAAAACTCGTAAAAGGTGTCGGAAAGAATCACGACCTGAAAACGCTCGCGCAGCCAATCGACAAACTCCGTGGCGCCTTCGAGCGGTTTTATTTCGGCAATCACCGCCTGAATATCGGGCAACCCCAGCTTGTGCTCGTCCAGAATACGCAATCGCTGCTTCATCAGAACGTCATAGTCGGGAATATCGCGCGTCGTAGCTCGCAATTCCTTGATGCCGGTTTTTTCGGCAAAAGCGATCCAGATTTCGGGGACGAGGACCCCTTCAAGGTCGAGGCAGGCGATTTCCACGGAATGCTCCTGGGCGATTAATCAGATAGATAGAAAGAGGGCAAAAAAACCGGCGGCCAGCCTACCGGGATTGCCAGGGTTAAGCAATGCGAGGGATTAAGTGAGATCGAAGAGAGGACGACCGAAGCACACTCACGCGTGCTTCGATGCGTAAATCAATAAACCGGTAGCTCGATATGCTCGAACAGCTCGTCAAGATCCGCTTTGGTATGACGCGTATACGCCTCTTCAACCAGATCGCGCTTTAAGTGCGGTGCAAACATCTGAATGAAGTCGTACATGAAGCCGCGCAAAAATGTACCGCGACGAAACCCGATTTTAGTAATGCTCGGCTGGAACAGATGGCTCGCATCGAGCGCGACCAAATCGCTATCCAGCTCCGAATCGATCGCCATATGCGCAACGATGCCAATACCGAGACCGAGCCGCACATAGGTTTTGATGACGTCGGCGTCGGCGGCGGTAAACACCACCTTCGGCGCCAAACCTTTATCCATAAACGCTTCGTCGAGCTTCGAGCGCCCGGTGAATCCAAACACATACGTCACGATCGGATGTGCGGCAATTTCTTCGAGAGTCAGTTGCGAACTTTGTGTGAGCGGATGCCCTTTCGGAACCACGATGCAACGATTCCACTTGTAGCACGGCATCATGATCAGATCGCTAAATAATTCGAGCGCCTCCGTCGCTATCGCAAAATCGACGGTGCCATCTGCCGCGAGTTCGGAAATCTGCATCGGTGTGCCCTGATGCATGTGCAGAGACACATCCGGGTATTTCTTAATGAATGATTTGATCACCGACGGCAGTGCATAACGTGCCTGCGTGTGCGTCGTAGCGATCGATAACGAACCTTTTTTCTCGTTGCTGAATTCCTGCGCCACTTGTTTGATGCTTTCGACTTTCCGCAGAATTTCGCCGGCCGTTTTTAGAATCGCTTCACCTGCTGGGGTGACCCGCGTCAAATGCTTGCCCGAACGCGAAAATATCTCCACGCCCAATTCATCTTCAAGTAAGCGGATCTGTTTACTGATACCGGGTTGTGAGGTGTAAAGACTTTGTGCGGTGGCGGAGACATTGAGTTCGTGGTGGGCCACTTCCCAGATATAACGAAGCTGTTGCAACTTCATTTTGCTCTCCTCGCACGTCGATAATTAATCTTATTGGGATGTTGCAATCGGTGCCGGAACGCACTTGCCCCTCGCCTTGGGTTACCAAGGCCCCGTTCCTTATAGCCAAACATACCGTAAAAAGAAATTGCGGTACAAAAAATTCTTCAATCGAGAATAAAAAGAAAAAACATTAACGCAGATTCGCGACGCCGTGCGGAACATGACCGGTCGCCACATGCTGGCTCGCGGAATCGCAATGACCCAATTGATCGTCGAAAAATACATCTGCGCCGAACGCTCGTAAAAACTCGCCTTTCGGCATACCGCCAAGAAACAGCGCCTCATCGAGGCGTATATCCCACGCACGCAATGTACGAATGACACGCTCGTGCGCCGGCGCGGAGCGCGCAGTAACCAACGCGGTGCGAATTGGCGCCTGATCTGCAGGTAATTCGCTTTGCAATTGATGGAGTGCCTGCAAAAACGGCTTGAATGGACCGCCGGTGAGCGGCTGCCGCGCTGCCGCGCGCTCGCTATCGGCGAATGCCTGCAACCCGGACGCTTTATAAATGCGCTCGGCTTCATCGGAAAAAATCACGGCATCGCCATCGAACGCGATACGCAGTTGCTCACTTTCGGTACGTTCGCCGCGCGACGCCATCAACGTTGCCGCAGCGACGCCATGTTCGAGCGCGGAACGCACGTCGTCGGGGTCCGTCGATAAAAACAGCTGACAGCCGAATGCGGTGACATAGCGATAGGGGCTTTGACCGCCGCAAAATGCCGCGCGCCGGATCGGCAGTTCGTAATGCTGTATCGAGTTGAATACACGCAGGCCGGTATCGGCACTGTTGCGCGACAGTAGAATCACATCGACGCGTGGATCACCGAGGCGCTCGTTCAAGCGCAATAATTTTTGCACCAGCGGAAACGCTTCGCCCGGCTCCAGCGGTTTCTCCTCGCGCTCGATCTGATATCGCTGAAATGCTTCCAGTCCTTGTTGCCGATAAACCTCATGGCTGTCGTCCAGGTTGAACAGGGCCCGCGAGGAAATGGCGATAACCAGTTTGTTCTGCATGAGTCGGCTCTGCACGGAAAAGGGTGTGAGGAAAGAAGGCGCAAGCCTTAATAAGCGAGAAGGCGTCAGCGTTAATAGTGGCCGGACTATAGCGAATGCAGCCGTGCACGCCAATGAGTACAATCTCCGCCCTCCGATTCGACGCGAACCGCCACGATGTTAAACACCACCAGCGCTCTCATCGATCTCGCTGCGCTACGAAACAATCTCGCGGTCATTCGTGCGCAGTGCCCGGATAGCAGGATTCTCGCGATGGTTAAAGCCGATGCTTACGGACATGGGTTGCTGCCCATCGCTCGGGCTTTGATCGACGCTGACGGCTTCGCAGTCGCACGCTTGGATGAAGCGCTGCAACTGCGCGCTGCCGGCATCGAACAACGCATACTGCTGCTCGGCACTTTGCTCGATGCCGATGATTTGCGCCTGTGCTCGTCGAAAAATATCGATATCACCATCCATGATTTGGCAACGGCCAAACAGGTGGCCGAATCCGCACCGCAACATCCACTGCGCGTCTGGCTGAAGCTCGATTCCGGCATGCATCGGCTCGGGCTTTTGCCGGAAGAATTTAAAGCCGCCGAACGACTGCTGAAGCATCAACCCGGCGTGCTGGAATTACTGCACATGACGCATTTCAGCAGCGCCGAGGATTTGGACTCGGACGCCACTGCAAATCAATTGCGCGAATTTTCTTCGGTACGCACGGATTCGGACAGCGCAGCCAGCCTCGCCAATTCGGCTGCACTGATTGCGCGCCCGCAAACGCGAGCGCAATGGGTTCGCCCGGGCATTATGTTGTACGGCATGAATCCGCTCGGCGCACGTTTTCCGCTGCCATTGCAGCCAGTAATGACGCTCCAAGCAAAGGTGCTGGCATTGCGATCAATAAAAAAAGGAGAAGCGGTCGGCTACAACCGCACCTGGATTGCGCAACGCAACAGCGTGATTGCTACTGTCGGTATCGGCTATGGCGATGGCTATCCGCGCCACGCCGGTAATGGCACGCCGGTATCGATCAATGGAGAAATCGCCCCACTTGTCGGACGTGTATCGATGGATTCGATTACTGTCGACGTCACCGACCTGAAGCCAGTGCAGGCAGGTGACGATGCAATTTTGTGGGGTCCGCAGTTATCCGCAGCGCTGATCGCCGAGCATGCGGGAACGATTAGCTACGAATTGTTCACTGCGATCGGGCATCGAGTACCGCGCCAGTACATCAACCAATAATCAGTACATCAACCATTAATCAGTACATCGATAAATAACCAGCACATCGATAAATAAAACGCACATCGACGCCTCATTAAATGCCGTGACGGATATTCGTGGTCATCAAAAATCGATCTGATCGCGCTGCGGAAATAATCCAAATACACCGCCAGTATGAATAAACACAATATCGTCGCAATCGCGAAAGCGACCTTTCTCGATTTCGATCAACATCGCGTGGAAGGCTTTGCCGGTGTAAACGGGATCGAACACGATACCTTCCACGCTGGCTACACGTTTGATCGTTGCAAATATGTCGGGGGTTGCCTTCGCATAGCCCGGGCCGACGTAGCCATCGATAACATGTATCGGCAACGATTCAATATCGAGCGCAACTGCATAACGCTGTTGCCAGTCGCGTAGATCGCTGCGCACTTTGTTCTGGAAATAAGCTTCGTCATCGCAAACAGCCACGCCGTAAACCTCGGCATTCAGCGCATGTAACGCAGCGCCCGCTGTTAACCCCGCCTGCGTTCCGCCGGAGCCGGTTGCGCAGACGATATAGCGTGGATCGATTTTATTCAGCGCGAAATCGGCGCGTAATTCTTCGCAAGCCGCGATATATCCCCACACGCCTATGCCATCGCTGGCACCGGTCGGAATGACGAAAGGCGCCATGCCCTCGACACGTAATTGCGCCGCGGCATCGCCGAGTAAATCATCGAGATTTTGTTGATAAATCGCAGGGCGAAATACCGATACTTCGGCGCCGGCAAGATAATCGAGCAATAGATTGCCGTCGTAAGGCGGTTGCGCCTCGCCGCGAAGAATCAACCGACATTTCAAACCGAGTTGCGCACATAGCAACGCTGTTGCTCGGCAGTGATTCGATTGCACGCCGCCGCAGGTCACAATTGCATTGCAGCCATCGCGCTGTGCCTGCGCCAGCGTGAATTCGAGTTTGCGGATTTTATTGCCGGTGAGTACCGAACCAGTGAGATCGTCGCGCTTGATCCAGATGCGCGGACCATCGATTTGCTGCGACAGCCGCTGCAACAATTGCAGCGGCGTCGGGGTTTGTGCGAGTGCTAAACGTGGCGGATAAGTGAAGGCCATTGCTGTTGAGATCGATTGTTGCTCAGATCGATTTCAAAGTGCCCTTGGGCAACACAGCATGCACGGATGCCTTCTGGAACTTCAGCTCGACGTTATCCGCCACTTGCAGCGCGATGTAATCGTCTTCCACTTTAGTCACTTTGCCGAGAATACCGCTGTTGGTTACAACTTCATCGCCTTTCGCCAACGCCGACACCATTGCCGCGTGCTCTTTCTGGCGCTTGCGTTGCGGGCGAATCGCCAGAAAATAAAACATCACGAATAGGCCGCCGAGAAACAGCATCTGCATAATGGAACTGGTTTGCGAAGCGGGTTGAGTGGCTGCCTGGGCATAGGCATCAGCAATGAAGAAACTCATGAAATCATCCTGCGAATAACAGTGAATTGATCGATGCATGCGCATCGGCGAAGGCCGGCTAATGTACTCGGTTTGCCGATGATCGACTAGCGTCCACAGTCCCGCTCGAAGGGTTACGTAAACTTCATTAGACAGCGTGTCGCTCTAACGCCTAAGTTGTGGCGCATCCGATCGATCACATTAAGGCGTGGATAACACACCTTAAATAACAATAAATTCGGGACGCCGTAGATGAACCGCAGCCAAAAATCCGAATGGCAAAAGCCTTCCCCTCCCCACCTCGGTCAATTACTGCATGAGCTGGCCGATAATTTTCAACAACGCGCTCTTGCCAAATGCCGCGCCCGCGGCCATCGCAAAATTCGCGGTGCACACAGCGCCGTCATCGAAAATCTCGATCACACCGCCATCAGCCTCGGCACACTTGCCGACCGGATCGGTATCAGCCAACAGGCAACCGGCAAGCTGGTGCGCGATCTCGAGCGCGCCGGTTACGTCGAAAGCGAACTCGATATTCACGACAAGCGCTCGCGCTTGATCAAGCTATCGGCAGGGGGTTGCGCATTACAGCGCGATTTCGCCGAGGTGCTGCAAGAGGTGCGCGGCGAATATCAGGCCGTGCTCGGTCCGGCTGGCATGCTGGCGCTCGAGCAACAATTATCGAACGCCGCGCAAGCATTGATATCGCCGCCTTAACTGGCGGCTACGTTCGCAATTTTCCCGCCACTCGCCGCAATTTTTTATCGACCACGCCGACTATGGAGCGAGACGGTCAATTCCATAGGTCATTTGGACGATGATCGCGATTCCGCTTTGCCGCGATGATCCCACCGCGCCAACGACCGGCCGCGCGCCGGTTCGCTTATGCAGCCGTCACAGGAGTTTCCCATGAGCAGCAAACCGCAAGTGCCCGCCATCGAAGGCTGGTACACGCTGGATAAAGACCAGCCGCATTTGATCGGAACGCAATGCACCGCATGCAAAACCTATTTCTTCCCACGACAAACTTCGTTCTGCCGTAATCCCGATTGCGAAGGCACTGAGTTCGTCGATGTGCAATTGAGCCGCACCGGCAAGGTCTGGTCGTACACAAATGCCTGCTACAAACCGCCGGAACCGTTCGTTGCCGCCGATCCATTCGTGCCGTACACGATCGCTGCGGTCGAACTCGATCACGAAAAAATGATCGTGCTCGGTCAGGTCATCGAAGGTGTCGATGTCACCGAACTGAAAGTCGGCATGAAGATGGAGCTGGTATTGGAAACGCTGTACCAGGATGACGAAACCGACAAGCTGATCTGGAAATGGAAACCGATGGCCACGACTTCTAACGCCACTAACACCGCAACGGGAGGCGCGCAATGAGCAACAATGAAGTCGCCATTCTTGGCGTGGGCATGCACCCGTGGGGCAAATGGGGCCGTAATTTCGTCGAATACGGCGTAGCTGCCGCGCGCGATGCACTGAAAGACGCGAACGTCAGCTGGAAAGATGTCCAGTTCGTCTCCGGCGGCGCCACCATGCGCTGCGGTTATCCGGGTTATGTTGCCGGCGCCACGTTTGCGCAGGCGCTGGGCTGGCAAGGTGCCGAAGTACACACCTCCTACGCCGCCTGTGCCACCGGCTCGCAAGCATTGGCTGCCGCGCGCGCAAAAATTCTGTCGGGCGCGTGCGAAGTGGCACTCGTCGTCGGCGCGGATACCACACCGAAAGGCTTTCTGGCGCCGGCAAAAGGCTATCGCCCGGAAGATCCGGATTGGCTGCGCTTTTATATCGGCATCACCAACCCAACCTATTTCGCGTTGTATGCGCGTCGTCGCATGGATTTATACGGCGCGACCGACGAGGACTTTGCCGCCGTCAAAGTGAAAAATGCCGAGCACGGCTTTACCAATCCGAAAGCGCGCTATCGCAAGAAATTCACGATCGAGGAAGTACTCGGTTCGGCGATGGTGGCCGATCCGCTGCGCTTATTCGAAATCTGTGCGACGTCCGACGGCGGCGCTGCGCTGGTGTTGTGCAGCATGGATTACGCACGCCGACATGGTGTGAACAATCCGGTGCGCATCGCAGCGATTTCGACCGTTTCGCCCCGCTACGCCAGTGGCGAAGTCGAAATGCCGGATATTGCGACGGATTCGGCAGCGGTTGCCGAAGCCCACTCGTTCCGCGCTTCGCTCGCGAAAAAAGCCTACGAGGAAGCGGGTATCGGTCCGAAAGATGTATCGCTCGCCGAGGTTTACGACTTGTCGTCGGCGCTCGAACTGGACTGGTACGAGCACATCGGGCTCTGCGGTCAGGGCGAGGCTGAGCATCTGTTCCGCTCCGGGGCCACGCGCATCGGCGGGCGTATTCCGGTCAACACCAGCGGCGGCCTCGCCTGCTTTGGCGAAGCGGTGCCGGCGCAGGCATTGGCGCAGGTGTGCGAATTGACGTGGCAATTGCGCGGTCAGGCGGGTGAACGTCAGGTCGAAAATGCCAAGGTCGGCATTACCGCGAACCAGGGCTTGTTCGGCCATGGCTCATCGGTGATCGTGAAGCGCTAGTCACCTCCCATCAACCGTGCTTCGAAGCAAAGAAAAAGGCCACTGAGTGGCCTTTTTTTTCGCGCGCTATTTGTCTACTGCACGAGATCGCGCGCTTCGCGAATCAATCGACCGACCTCTTCCCAGCGTCCCTCGCGTACCAGCTTCGGATCCACCATCCAGCTGCCGCCGCACGCTACCACGCCTTCGATCGCCAGATAGTCGCGAATGTTGTGCGGCCCCACTCCACCCGTCGGCATGAATTGCATCTGGGAATACGGTGCAAGTAACGCTTTGAGCATCTTGACGCCACCCGAGGGCTCTGCCGGAAAGAACTTCAGCGCCGTCAGTCCCAGCTCGATGGCAGCTTCGATATCGCTGGGATTATTCACGCCGGGAATCATTGGAATATTCAAATCCTGCGCCGCGCGCACGGTATTCGGATTCAAGCCGGGGCTGACGATAAAAGTAGCGCCGGCAGCTTTGGCCTGTTCGATTTGAGCGCGATTAAGAACCGTGCCCGCACCGATCAGCATCGACGGTTGCGCCTGGCGCAGCAGTCGAATCGCTTCCAGCGCCGCTTCCGTGCGAAACGTAATTTCCGCTACCGGCAGCCCGTTTTCAACGAGCGCCCTTCCCATTGGCACAATATCTTCGGCCCGCTCGACTGCGATGACAGGAACGATTTTCAAGGCAGCCAGTTGGTTGATTAACTGCATTTACATCCACTCTCTGGAAAAAAAGTCGCGCCATCATACCACTGGCTTCATATATGGCCGGGGCAGATAACTACCTGAATAGCGGGGCTCACGTTCAATCGCGAAATGTTTTCAAATATTCAATCAAATCCGCACGCCGTTGCGCATCGGCGATCGGCACGAAAATCATCGTCGAATTCGGCAAAAATTGACCGGGATTCGCTAACCACAAATCGAGTAGCTCTGGCGTCCAGACGAAATCGGCATTCTTTATTTCGTCGGAATAATATAAAAATCCTTCGCGTGTTCCCGCCTTACGACCAAAAATATCGAACAGATTCGGCCCGTTATGATTGCCTGCGTCTTTATTGGGAATATGGCAGGTTCGGCATGGGCCGAAGACTAATTTCCCGCGCGTGACATCTCCCTGCGGCACAGGATCGGCTGCTGCCACCCACGCGGCAGCGCATAAAAACAGCGCAATTAAGCGTTTCATTTTTGATCCTTACGCTTTACGTTGCAGCGCATGGCGAGCGGCGCGACGTCCAAAGAAAATGCCATCCCCGAGCGATACGCCACTAGCAATATATGGCGACACCGGAATGCTCGCAGCCGTGCGACCCGCGGCATATAAACCAGGAATCGCCTCGCCCCATGCATTGATGACTTGTGCATCGTTATTCGTATGCAGACCGCCAAAGGTATGCGCAACAAAAAAAGCATTCTTGCCACTCAACTCGTACGCTTTGAACGGTCCCTTTTGCAACGCCGCCAAATACTCTTTGTTTTTACCGAACAATGGGTCCATACCTTTGCGCGCAAATCGATTGTAATAATCGACGGTGTGCTGCAATGCCTGCGTCGGCATACGCAATTGTTGCTCGAGCGCGCTAATTGAATCGGCTTGCGCGACGAGGTTGACGCGATAATCGTTCGAGCCTGGATAATCGCTGTCGCGATCGACTACCAGATACGCCAAATGATTTTGATGGAACGCAATTTCATGACCGAGAAATGCGTAGTACGCATCCTCATTGACGAAACGCTGCCCCTGCCGACTCACAACAATGCCGCGCAAAACACTTTCCGGCGGATATAGCGGGAGGATCGTAAAGCCCTGATCCATTCGCAGTACTTCACCGCCAATGCTCATCCCCATTCGAATACCGATACCGAGATCGCCAGCGCGCCCCCATGGTGCCGAACATTGATACATTTCCGGCGCGTATCTTTTCACCATATCCCGATTATGGATAAAGCCGCCGGCAGCAAGCACTACGCCTTTACGCGCACGAATATATCGAACCTGATCTCCATCGTTAATCTGCACACCGGAAACAGAACCATCGGTTTCCTGAACCAGGCGCTCGCACGATGCCCTCAGCTTCAACTGCACACCGAGCTGCTTGGCCGATGCCAGCAGCGCCTGCATCATGCGGCGTCCACCGGTTTGATTTTCTGCCGACGGCAAATGGCCGCGCGGTGCCACTTTCGCGAGCTCGCGGTAAAGATGGCCTTTTTCGTTACCGGAGAAATACAGCGACGCACTGCCTCGAGTCAGCTCTTTTTCCGCAGAAAATTCCTGCGAATAAACGATGCCGTTTTCAATCAGCCATTGATATTGTTCAAGGCTGCCTTCGCAATACAAACGAATTTTTTCCTGCTCGGCATAAATGCCACTCGCTGCAACCATGTAGTTGTACATGTCTTCAATCGAGTCGCTAAAACCCAGCGCTTTCTGCAATGGGGTACCGCCACCCATATAGCAAACGCCGCCGGACAGACTCGACGATCCACCCGGCACGTGGAATTTCTCGAGCAATAGCACTTCGGCATGCGCGCGCCGCGCCTCTATTGCGGCGGCGGTTCCGGCTACACCCGAGCCCATCACTACAACATCGGCACTCGCATCCCAATGAATGTTGCGAGCAGACAGCGGTGCAGATTGTGCGTCATCGATGAAAGCGCTGGCGCCAATGCCAGCTGCCAACGCGCCGGTGTGTTTCAAAAAATCGCGGCGATTCGTTTTCGCACAATGCTCAGGGGTATTTATTTCCTCTGTCATGAAAGGTTCCCTCGCTTCGCTTGCGCTGATTTATTTATTGATAGCGACTCAAACGAAAACGGGGCGTCATACGCCCCGTTTAAAATTCATTTGTTCGTTAGAAAATACTGCTTAGCACCATTGCCGCCATCATATCGCCCTGCAATTTAATCTTGCCGGACATAAAGGCCA